>NZ_BAABIZ010000002.1:0-212663 GCF_039543045.1 Bartonella jaculi | reverse complement strand
AAAGGGTTTTCAAAGACCTTTCAAAGCCTTCTCTCATTTTTACGCTCAAATTCCAATTTTCGCTCTTTTTAGCTCTTTTTTACAATTTTAGGTGTCAAAATCTATTTTGACAAAACGCGCATTTAATACTAAATTTTATACATAAAAACAATAAATTACCACCTATTCCTCGCTAATCCCACCTCTTCCCACTTAGTACAAAACCTACTGTCAAACTACAACAGGTTTTGTACCAATTTATTTTTTTTCAAAGAGTTTTTAAGGGGGGCTCAAAGGGTCTTCAAAGACCTTTCAAAGGTCATTTAAATCTCTTTAACGAGTCTTTTTTTCTTCTCTTAAAGGTCGCAATTTTTGATGATCGGTCATCAGCTGGAATCGTATTATAGGAATCACATTATTTGAGAAGCAGCATGCATAAAATGCTATGCTTTCTTTTAGCATAAACTGGCGTGATAGCTTTTTGTTTTTCTGGCACGTCATTAAAAAACAAAAGAAACTTTGAAGAATTCGGTCAAGTTGACCAAATTGTATTTCAATTTAATCTAGTGGACAAACACGAATAATATGGCCGTCGGGATCTTTGATGAGAAAGGTGCGTAAATATATCAGTATAGGGTTCCTTTAAGACATTTATCTCAATGGTAGTTTGCGCTTGCCATTCTGCATAGAGCTTATCTACATCTTCTCCAGTAGGCAACATAATGCCAATTTCTGAAAAACGGGGCACATTTTCCTCAGGCATATCACCCCCAGACTAGAGTGCAAAGAGTGCCTCACCCGAAGAAGCAAATGCAACATAGCGTGGCGAGATAAATACAGGCTCTTTCTTGAAGATGAATTTGTAAAAAGCAGTAGAATACTCTACGTTTGATACGTATACCAACTGTAGATTTGGGATAACAGGATAAGTAGGAATATTACTCATAAATTCTCCATGATTTAGTAGCTGTTGCTTGATACAATATACCTATTAGAGGATATTTCAACAAGAGTTTGTGATGCTTCCCTTCGCAGTGTGCTCTATTTATATGTTTCTACTCACTTATTGCTCAAAGCTGCTACTACATAATTTTCTCTAACCTAATTTTGCCACTAATGTAAGCAGTAGCTGGTATGATAGGATTAACAGATTTTAATTTTTATGATTTCTCGTTTTTTTAATTTTCTGCTGTTAAGATTCAATCTAACAAACAATACATAAACGATAAATGTACGTAAAATAGCGGGTTATCACACATTCCTTTTTCATAAGTCTCTTTTCCACATAATAAAAAAATACTCTCAAATTATATCTAGACAATCTATTGATTTATAATAGTAATTTATCTTTTTGTATGTTGAATGATAGTCTCGAATATTTTAAAATTTTCTTATTCATCTTGAATCAATCAGAATTGTTTTTTGTGCCTCATAAGCAAGGGAAATAAGAACTATTAAAAAAATAAAAATGCTCTTTGTAGACTACTTAAAGACAAAGATTATCGCAAAATTTTGAGCGCGCAAACAAAATGATGATGATGCCTTGCACCCTCATAGGGGTAAAGATGATAGTGCACAGTGGGTTGTGTATTATTTTGCACGTCTTGCCTGAATATGTGCTAACAATCCTAATGTCGAGCTATCGCGTTTATCTGCTTTGTTTTCTCCGCGGAGTATTGGTAACAATTCATTTGCTAATTCTTTGCCAAGTTCAACGCCCCATTGATCAAATGAATTAATATTCATCAAAATACCTTCGACAAAAATACGATGCTCATAAAGTGCAATGAGACGACCGAGTGCAAAAGGCGTCAATAAATCCTGAACCAGCATAATACTGGGGCGGTTTCCTTGAAAACTTTTGTGAAGTGCTAAATTATCTGTCTCACACTCAGCAATTCCATTTTTTACAAGAATACGCCGAGCATCTTCAACACTACGTCCTTTCATCAAGGCCTTTGATTGCGCTAAACAGTTTGCTACCAACATGTCATACATAGGATATAAATCCTGCTCATGCCCTTTTACAAATAAAACAAATTCTACAGGAATAACATCTGTTCCTTGATGCAAAAGCTGAAAAAAGGCATGTTGACCATTTGTCCCTGCATCACCCCAAACAACAGGACCACTGGAAAAAGTTAATGATTTGCCATCCAAAGAAACTTGCTTACCATTGGATTCCATATCAAGCTGTTGCAAATAAGTTGGAAAGCGCGCTAAACGCTGTGCATAAGGAATAATAGCACGTGATGAGTAACCACAAATAACACGATGCCAAAACCCTAAAAGCGCAAATCGAATAGGAATATTTTTATGTAAGGGTGCCGTTTTGAAATGTTGATCCATATGCTGAGCACCATTGAGAAATTGACGAAAATTCTGACCGCCTATTGCCAACATTACAACAAGACCAATGGCTGACCAAATCGAATAACGTCCTCCAACCCAATCCCAAAACCCAAAAACTCTTGAAGAATCTATGCCAAATTCTGCCACTTTATCAAGCGTACTCGAAACAGCAACAAAATGCCTGTCAATAGCTTCTTCCCCTAAATGGGAATAAATCCATTGACGTGCAACTTGAGCATTTGCTATCGTTTCAGCTGTGGTAAAAGTTTTAGAGGCAATAATAAACAGCGTTGTTGCAGGATTCAAAACAGCAAGAGTATCAGAAATATGTGCACTATCAGCATTGGAAACGAAATGACAATGCGGACCATCATGATAAGGTTTTAAAGCATATGTGACCATTGCAGGTCCAAGATCAGATCCACCAATACCAATATTCACAATATCAGTTATCTTCTCACCACTGCTTCCCTTATAGCTGCCATCACGTACCATTTCAGAAAATCGTTCCATACGAGTAAGAACATCCTGAATATCTTGAACAATGTTATGACCATCCAAAATAAAAACTTCGTCAGCAGGCAAACGCAATGCAATATGAAGAACCGAGCGTTCTTCAGTTGTATTAATAGCTTTACCGGAAAACATTGCCTCACGCCTGCCTAACACATCTGCTGCAACAGCTAAATCATCGAGGAGGTGTAACGTTTTAAATGTTACGCCACATTTCGAAAAATCGAAAAGGAGATCATCAAACCTTAAGGAAAAATGGGAAAAACGCTGTTCATCCTGTATGAAATGCCGACGAATATCATAGACTCCATCCTTTGTGGCATGCGCTCTTAAAGCTTTTAAAGCTGCCCAAAAAGCTTTTTCGTTTCGAGTTGACGAGCCATCTCCCATGGACTTATCCTACATGGTTATTGACAATAAAATCTTGGCATAAACAATAATAAAACAGCCAATATCTCCTTTATCGCAATTAGTTGTGCTGCTCATAGACATAATGAAGCGGTGCAAAACACGCAAAGATAAAACCAGAAAACGACATTTTTAAAACGAAAGTAAAAAAAATTATCAAATCTTCCCTATCAGATAAATCACTCCACTTGGCTGAGTTCTCTTGTTAAGCGTAGTGCTTCTTCAGATTTTGGTCTCACAAAACGTCCAAGGAAAAGATAAACAACCGGTGTGACATAAAGAGTAAAAACAGTTGCTAAACCTAAACCACCAACGATAACCCAACCTAAAGCTATACGCGCCTCTGCACCAGCACCTTTAGCTAAAACCAAAGGAACACCCCCTAAAATAGCACAAATCATCGTCATACAAACGGGACGAAGACGAATATTAGCCGCTTCTTCTACAGCTTCACGCACACTTTTCCCTTGATCACGTAATTGATCTGCAAATTCAACAATAAGAATACCATTTTTAGCCATAACTCCAACCAACAAAATTAAACCAATTTGACTGTAAATATTAAGACTAACTCCACTTAAAAGCATAGCGATTACAGCACAACCAATCCCTAATGGTACAGTCGCCATAATAATAAACCCTGAAACAAAACTTTCAAACTGCGCGGCCAAAACCAGTAGAATAATTACAAAGGCAATTCCAAAAACAATCATAAAATTGGAAGATGTTTCATCAAGTGTAGCAGCCTCTCCTAAAGGAACAATATAATTTCCTTCTGACAACAAAGGAGCAGCAATTTTCTGCACAGTCTGATAAGCGCTTCCTAAAACAACACCTGGAGCAATATTTGCGCTTAAAATAACAGCATTCATGCGTTTTTCGCGTTTCAATTGAGGCGCAATGGCTTTTTCATGCAAGTTCGCAATAACCGATAAAGGAACATATTGATTACCTTTGGTTTTTAAAAAAATATTTTCCAAATCATGAGGATTATTAATAGGATACTTACGCGAGGTTAATTTAACATCATAAGAATGGTCATCCACATAAACGGAACCAATCTTTTTCCCATCCAACATTGCTTGTAATGTATTGCCCAAATTGGTGATATCAATTCCTAAATCAGAGGCTTTTTCTCGATTAATTTCAATAAAAAATTGCGGTTGTGTTGCATCAACAGTAAGCCGTGGGCGAATGAAATGTGGATCAGCTTGCAAAGCATTAACAAGCTTATCAGCAATCGGCTGTAATTTTGTGTAATCATTTCCAAGAATTGCAAATTGTAATCCTTGACCAGTTCCTCTAACACCTAAAGAATTTCCCTCTGCTGCAAATACAAAAACTGCTGGAAACTGTTTCACCTTTGCATTAACATCTTCCACAATCTCTTGTTGACTACGCAAGCGCTTATCCCAAGATGAAAGTAATAAAATCAGAAAAGCAGTATTGGATGAACCACCAATACCAGCAATAGAGTAACTGTTAGCAATCTCTCCAGAATCACGTAATGGTTTTAAGCTCTCTTCAATTTGTTCTACCTGCTCATTGAGATACTGTGTTGAAATACCCTGTGGTCCATTAATAACCAAAAAGATAAGGGCTCTGTCTTCTGCAGGCGTCAATTCTTGTTGTAGTTTCATATAGCCCCCCACACAAAGGCACGCGAAAATAAGCGAAACAAAGACAACAGTCCATGGTCTTCCTAAACATTTATGCAAACTATAGCTATAGCCCTTACTCAAGAAAGAGCCTAATTTGTGCAGAAAATTAAAATGACGCGCTCCTCCTTCATTGTCTTCAATATGTTCCTTGAGAAAACGTGAGGCCAACATAGGACAAAGAGTTAAAGCAACAATCGAAGAAAGCAGAATAGAAATTGCCAACACAAAACCAAATTCTCTAAAAAGTGCTCCAACTTGTCCAGGAAGGAAAGAAATCGGCACAAAAACAGCAACGAGAGTCAATGTCGTTGCTAAAACAGCAAAAAAGACTTCTCGTGTTCCCAGCACTGCTGCTGACCTAGGGCCCCAACCCATATTACGCCAACGAACAATATTCTCAAGAACAACAATAGCATCATCCACCACAAGCCCCGTTGCCAAAACAAGCCCTAAGAAGGTGAGAATGTTCAATGAAAATCCTACAAGGTAAATGGCAGCGATTGTACCAATCAAAGCGACAGGAATAGATAAAGCAGGAATAAGTGTTACACGAATATCTCTAAGAAAAAGAAAAATAACCAAAATAACGCTAAGAATAGCAATAATTAACGCAACCTCAACCTCATGAAGTGCGCCCTTGATGAAAGTAGCGTCATCACTAATAATGTCTATATGTACCGAAGAAGGAACAACACTTTTGAGATGATCGAGAACCTCTCGAATACCTTGAGAAATATTAAGGGTATTGGATTGTGCTTTACGCACAATCCCCACCCCAATTCCTGTCTTTCCATTAACACGAAAAATAACCGTTTCTACATCGGGTGATAAAGTAACATGCGCAACATCACCAAGGTGCACATGCGGTTTTAAGACAACTTGTTCAAAAGCTTCCGGTGTTGTCAAACGCGCAGTAGCGCGTACAATTAATGCCTGCTTAGAATTGCGTAATGACCCCACTGGCACATCCGTTGTCATATCAGCAAGAACACGTGAAATATCTGCCACGGTTAATCCGTAGCTCGCAAGCTTTGCTTGATCGACATCAACCTGAAAAATCTTCGTGCGTGCACTTTCAACTTGTACATCACCAACGCCATCAACAGCAGAAAGTGCATCAACAATTTGATCGTTTACAACCGTTGTTAAATCATCAACACTCATTGTTGGTGAAGTTACAACCAAATACATCATCGCAGCAGCATTCGAATCTGCTTTAATGATCATAGGTGAATCGGCATTTTTTGGTAAAGAGTAAGCAATGCGAGAGAGAGCATCGCGAATGTCAGATGCTGCAACATTCAAATCAACACCAACATTAAAATTAACTTCCACACGCGAACGACCAAAAGAAGAACTTGAAGAAATCGTTTTAACACCTGAAACACGAGAAACTGTATCTTCTATAACTCTTGTAACTTCTCGATCAATTGTTTCCGCTGATGCACCAGAAAAAATCGTCATAATTGTTGTCACCGGAGTATCAACATCCGGTAATTCACGTACATCAACATTCAACCACGCAGCAATCCCTGCAATTACGATCATAGCGTTCAAAACAAAAGTGAAAACAGGCCGGCGAATAAATAATGCAATCATACCGCCCTGCTCTGCCTGTGCTATAGGCTGTTTCGTGCTCAATTCTTGACTCATTATATATCCTGCCCACGAGGTACTGATAATTGCTGTTGAGTGGACTGTGGAGTATCAATAGTAACCTTACTTCCTGGATAAAGCATTTGTACTCCCTGAATGACAACTTGATCACCCTTTTCTAGGGATGCTTTCACAAATACCTGATCTTCTCTATGCTGAATAATTGATACTGGTATGTGCTCTACTTTTCCCTCTCTCACACGCCAAACAAATGATCCTTTACTGTTCCATTGAACCGCAAGTGGATTAACGACAGGGAAAGAATCACCGCTGAATTGAAATGCAACAGAAAAAGACATACCAGACATGAGAGTCTCTTTTTCATTCTTAATTTCAACTTGAACATGAAGTGTACGGCTTTCTGGATCAACAATATTGTCAATGGCATAGATGTTGCCAACAAAAGTCCTGTCTGGTTGTGCTGTTAATGTTGCAGTCACTTCATCTCCTTTATGAAGGCGTGGCGCATATCGCTCAGGAACCCACACATCAACCAAAATACGTTCTCTATTCTCAATCCGACCTATTACAGTGTTAGGAGCAACAGCATTGCCCTCATCAATAGATAAAATACCAACAACTCCGCTGATCGGCGCACGAATTGTTCGCCGATCAAGGTCTAACTCAGCATTACGCAAAACCAAATTTGCGTTATCCAACTCTAAGCGTGCAGTAATTTCCTGAACCTCTGTTGCTGTTTTGCTAGCACGTAATGTAAGAATACGCGAAAGTGTTAATGCACTATTATCACGTTGTACTTTTGCTTTCGCAGCTGTTATTTCTTCCTTTTTAGAATCAAGCTTTGCAATCACATCACCAACTTGTACTTTTGTGCCAGCTGATACAAAAAGTTTATCAACAACACCTGACGACCAAGGGGTTAACTCCACCGAAGCTAATGCTCTTCCACTACCAATCGTATTCAGTTGTTCGTAAAAATCTTCGACTTTAACAAGATCAACAACAACATTTGTTGGCGGTCTTCCCGTTGACGCTTTTGAAGCTTCATGCGATGCATTTGTTGTTTTCTCAACTATAGGAACAAGTCGTTCTGAACTATGCTTTCCCTCCCAATAAGCAAGCATACAAATGACAACGAAAAACACCGGTAGAAAGATCTTTTTTAACAACCCCATACATCTATCCTTACTATAATATTCAAATTTGTCCGAAACAGTCTTCAAAACGAAAATCCGAGTTTCGTACAAAAATCGAATTGCAGGTCAGGTAGTGTATCTTATCCCCCCACCGCAAAAAACTATCTCATCGCTCCCTGACTAACTCTCGCAGATTAAAGCGTCAAGTTAACTATCGTTCATATTGAATTGTCAAAATAGCAAACAATCTAGCACATAGAAATCCAACTGAATCTAAGAATATACTGTACACTTTGAAAAATGTATCATAAGCGAAGTGATAAATTTTTCATTTTTACTAAGTTTCACTTGCAATTTCTCAATGAAACGATTAGGAACCCTTTGTCTTGTTAATATGAAAAATTAAAAATTTTTGCACCCGTAGCTCAGCTGGATAGAGCACCAGACTACGAATCTGGGGGTCAGGAGTTCGAATCTCTTCGGGTGCGCCACACTCTTATCTCTCAAACTTAAGTGTTCTCGCTGTTTGCAATCCTCCAGAATATCCAACGCGATCACTTGTACAAAATTTAGATAATTTCGATATTTTATTCTATTTAAAATGCTTCTGAGCCTCTTGCTCATCATCTGTCTGCTTTTTCAATAAAGACCAATAGCAATAAATTCTTCTCATCCAACTTTTGTATTCTTTCTTGCATAGTAATAATCGACTTTTACGATGTTTTACCTTATTCCTATGTGCTATGGGTTCTATTGTCCTATTATAGGACCTACACTATATAAACAAAAGCCAAGTTTAAAGAATTTTGCTATGCCTAAAACAGACCTTGAAATTGCTCGCACTGCTCAAAAGAAAGCCATCACTGAAATTGCGCAAAAAATTGGTATTGCACATGAAAATCTCATTCCTTATGGACATGACAAAGCTAAAATTTCTTCTGCATACATAAAATCGCTCAGCCAAAAACCAGATGGCAAACTTATCCTTGTCACGGCTATCAATCCAACCCCTGCTGGAGAAGGAAAAACAACAACAACCGTTGGACTGAGTGATGCTCTCAATCTTATTGGAAAAAAAACTATAGCAGCCTTGAGAGAACCGTCTTTAGGCCCCTGTTTTGGTATAAAAGGTGGGGCTGCTGGAGGTGGTTACGCTCAAGTCATACCGATGGACGACCTTAATTTACACTTTACTGGCGATTTCCACGCCATTACAGCCGCTCATAATCTTCTTGCGGCAATGATCGATAACCATATTTACTGGGGAAACACTCTCAATATTGATCCACGCCGCATTGTTTGGAAACGAGTCCTTGACATGAATGATCGCGCATTGCGTGATATCGTCATTTCATTGGGTGGGATAACCAACGGTTTTCCACGTCAAACAGGTTTTGATATTACTGTTGCATCAGAAATTATGGCACTTTTTTGTCTGGCCAAAAATCTAGAAAATCTTACGCAAAGACTCAAAAAAATTATTGTTGCTTATCGTTATGATAAAACGCCCGTGACAGCTGCTGACCTCAATGCAGAAGGTGCAATGACAGCTCTTCTCAAAGATGCTATGCAACCCAATCTCGTACAAACAATTGAAAATAACCCTGTTCTTGTCCACGGAGGACCTTTTGCCAACATTGCTCATGGCTGTAATTCAGTTATAGCAACAAAAACTGCCTTGAAACTCGCCGATTATGTTATCACAGAAGCAGGATTTGGAGCCGATCTTGGAGCAGAAAAGTTCTTCAACATTAAATGTCGACAAGCGAATATTGCACCAGATGCTACAGTGATTGTCGCAACAATTCGCGCATTAAAAATGAATGGTGGTGTGGATAAAAATAACCTCGAAAAAGAGAATATCACCGCTTTACAAAAAGGAGCTGCCAATCTTTTGCGACATATCAAGAATATGGAACATTATGGAATCCCTTGTGTTATCGCTATCAATCATTTTGATACCGATAGCGATACTGAAATCCGTACGTTACAAAAAATAGTTGCAACAACCGGACACAAAGCTTTTCTCTGCAAACATTGGAAACAAGGGGGAAAAGGCGCCGTAGAACTTGCACAAGAACTCGTTACCTTAATTGAAGAAAAAAATGCCTATTTTAAATTTCTCTATCAAGATGACCTTCCGCTCATTGAAAAAATTAATTGCATTATAAAAAATGTATATGGTGGACGCGGTGCTATCATCGCAGACCCTATTCTCAAGCAGCTTGAATGCTGGGAAAAAGAAGGATACGGTGCATACCCTATCTGTATGGCGAAAACACCCTATTCTTTTTCTTCTAATCCCACACAATACGGTGCCCCTGTTGATTTTGAAATTCCTGTACGAGAAGTTCGCCTCTTGGCGGGAGCAGGCTTTATTGTCGTCATTTGTGGAGACGTTATGACCATGCCCGGCTTACCACATCATCCTGCTGCTGAAAGGATTCAGCTCGATGAGAATGATGAGATTCAAGGGCTTTCATAAGCTCAGACTTGCAAACCCAATCATTCATGACGGAAAACACCTTATAGCAAAAAGAATAGAATTTTTAAAAGCGATGTAGACAAACGCCTCATTTGTGTGATATAGATTCTGTATTGTGTGTCCTTTTTGGATAAAGGAGACAGGGTTTTTTCCTATTATTTAAACACTGAAACAAAGCAGGATAAATAGTGCAAGTACTCGTTCGTGATAATAATGTTGATCAAGCGCTACGTGCGCTGAAGAAGAAGATGCAGCGTGAAGGAATCTTCCGTGAAATGAAGATGCGTGGTTATTATGAAAAGCCATCGGAAAAACGCGCGCGGGAGAAGGCTGAAGCTGTTCGTCGTACACGTAAGCTTGCTCGTAAACGTGCACAAAGAGAAGGCCTTATTAGCAATGGTCGCACCGCTGCTGTGAGGTAGTATTTTTTCACTTTTGTTACAGAGTGATAAGACTTCTTTTTTATCTATATAGCTTCTTGGTTTTATTGTTATTGATTATCCTGCTAGTGTGCTATAAAGCCGCGCTACTAGTGTTATGGACAAAATACCTCAAAGGCATGTGTTTATGTGATGTTGTCAGTGGGGTTTTTGTTTTTGATTTCCTTTGTTCAGTGTTGTTTGATGTATCTGTCATCCGAAATGATAATTGATTCTTTATCTAAGCAATGGGGGGCATTTGCTCTTCGCTATTTTGAGTAATAGATAAACCATCATTTGAAATTGTTAAGGACGTCTGTTGCAGTACAAGATGTATTGTTTGTAAGGCATTCTGTCGTTGTCTCTCATATAATTTTTCCTTTGCCAACAAATCCTATAGATTTTTTTATCTAGATTAAAAATCCAATATCTTTCAAGTTCTCTGTTCTTATCGAACTACAAAGCAATCAAACTCTGTGACTTTCAATGTTTTATAATTATCCGGAATTAATACATGCTCTTGTAGCCTGATCTGCTTATTTAACGTACTATGCAGTATTACCAATTAATAAAATCATGGTGTTCTATGAAAAAACTGAAAATTCTGTAAGAAGTATTGGCATTGTAAGCCACTATCTTTACATTTGTGAAGCCATAAACAAGCCCTATGATATATTTTGATCTCCTCTCAATGTTTCTCATGCTTTTGTATTAAGACAATTCATAAGAGGCATTTTACTTCTTTTGTAGACGGTTTTTTGTTCACACGCCGATCCCACTTGTGACGTGCAAGAAAATGATTTTCATTGATTTAGTATAAGATAGTTTGAAATGAGAGAATCTTACGCTATTGGGGGGATTAACTCAAGTTGCAAAATGATGAATTATCATTATAAATCAATGCACTGTATCAATTGTAAAACATTGCTTTTAAGCCACACGCCAATCCCTTCAATGGCCTATCCTTGAACAATTTTTTGATCATAATACGCGTATAGGTGTATCCAAGATTCAGAAAACAATCAAATAGATAGCCATATACTTTATTTACTACCATCTGTCATACAAAAGCCGACACAGCTCGCAAAGCACTCAACCGTCTCAATACTTACCTCAAACATGAAACTGCATGAAAACTGGAGGTTGATTTGCAAGCCTTCCCTCTAAAAAGCAATTAAAAAATTCAAATTTCTGTCTTACTATCTCGTTATCCTTGCAGCAATTTTTTCATTGTTTAGATCTCTTTAACCAGCGATATGCCATAGCTTTAAGCAATTTTCGATCCTATCTTCTAAATCTTAGATTGCTAATATATAGAAACGAAGAGATAAAGGGTTTAAGTGTGCAACATTCTATTCTGTTTCGATTTTCAGTTCTTATGTCATGTATCTTAATAGCAGGAGTCTTTGTATTCAGCTCACCTCGTTTTTTGCACGCACAAACATCCAATCAAAATTTAGGGCAAAATTTAGGGCAAAATTTAGGACCAAGTGGTTTACCACTCCCACGGTTTGCTTCGATTAAACCCACTCGTGTTAATGTGCGTATCGGACCAGGAAGCAATTATTCTGTCATCTTTACTTACAAAAAACAAGGATTGCCTATTGAAATCATCCAAGAATACGATCAATGGCGTAAAATTCGTGATGCAGAAGGCGATGAAGGGTGGGTTTATCAATCGCTTTTATCAGGAAAGAGAACCGCTATAACTATTCCATGGCAAAAAGATAAAACAAAAAGGCTGATGCTACGTAAAAACCCCGCAGATAATGCAGAAGTTGTTGCAGAAGTAGAGCCTAATGTCATTGGTAATATCCGCCAATGCGACGGATACTGGTGCGAACTAAACATTAATAATAGGCGCGGATGGCTTCAGCAATCCCAGTTATGGGGAATCTACCCTGATGAAAAAATAAAAGGGTGGTGAACGTTTAAATCAACAAACTTTAATCTTTATTCCTTATTGAACTCTCTGAATCCCTATAATCTGCTCAGTTTTTGGGTTTCAACCGAACTATCAAATCAACATGCGAAATTTCCATACCCTCTGGTGGTTGAGGCAAATTCCCAATAATAGGAGCCTCTTCCAAATCACAAGGAATATCAAGAATACGATTTTCACCTTCTATATAAAAATGATAATGATCAGATGTGTTTGTATCAAACCAAGTCTTCGAACCTTCTACGGCAATAATCCGTAGCAACCCCGCTTCCGTAAATTGATGAAGCGTATTATAAACAGTTGCTAGAGACACAGGCACACCCAACTTTACTGCCTCTTCATAAAGCTCTTCAGCAGCAATATGGCGATTGCCTTGAGAAAAAATCATATGAGCAAGCTCTAGCCGCTGACGTGTTGGCCGCAAACCATTTTGACGCAAACGTTTCTCTAACCTAGATATGGAATGATAACGAACAACCTCCCCACAGTCCTTCGCAAACCGTTCTTCTGCTTCATCAAAACCTAAACTGTCTGCGCCCACTAACATGTTACAAACCACAAAATATTTCCATTCAAACAAGGTTAAAATACGGAAAAATGGGAATATTATGATATAATTTTTTATTCCATTTTAAATAACCTACCACACAGGATACATAAAAAAGGGGTTTTGTCATTAAAAATGATATAAAATCATTTCCCTCTCCCTAAAATTTGCTCTAAAAGTAGGTTGGGGAAAAGCGCAGAAACAAAAATATACGCAAATAGATGGAGTCATAATGACTGAACAAAAGTCTCGCTACACTTATGAAGAGCTTTTAAGCTGTGCCCGCGGCGAAATGTTTGGTAAGGGTAACGCACAATTACCCGCACCGCCAATGTTAATGATTCACCGAATCACAGAAATCAGTGAAACTGGTGGTGAATACAATAAAGGAATGGTTCGTGCCGAATTTGACATTACTCCAGACCTGTGGTTCTTTGACTGTCACTTTATAGGCGATCCGGTCATGCCAGGATGCCTCGGTCTAGATGGCATGTGGCAATTAACAGGGTTTTTTCTCGGTTGGCTGGGCGAACTAGGAAAAGGGAGAGCTATCTCAACAGGCGAAGTAAAATTATCAGGTATGGTTACTCCAAAAACCAAACTTCTTGAATATAGAATAGATTTTAAGCGTATCCGGCGTGGAAACTTAGTCTTGGGAATAGCAGATGGGTGGCTGGAAGCAGATGGAGAAACCATCTATAAAGCGAGTGATTTACGGGTTGCTTTATTTAAAAAATAACTGAACATTATTTCCATCAGAAGAGACACTTTGTTATTCTGTATGAAAGAAGGAGGTATAAATGCGTCGAGTTGTTGTAACCGGAATGGGAATTGTCTCCGCGATTGGAAATAACCCTCAAGCCGTTTTAACCAGTTTAAAAGAAGCAAAATCTGGAATTTCTTACGCACCTCAGTATGCCGAATTAGGCTTTCGTAGCAGAGTTTACGGCAAACCCGATATTAATATAGAAGAATTGGTTGATCGCCGTGCTCTGCGTTTTCACGGACGCGGAACGGCTTGGAATCACATCGCCATGGATCAAGCGATTGCTGATGCGGGTCTAGAACCGCATGAAGTATCAAATGAACACACGGGTATTATTATGGGCTCTGGAGGCGCTTCAACTCAGTCAATCGTTGAGGCTGCTGATATTACACGCCAAAAAGGTCCAAAGCGCGTTGGTCCTTTTGTTGTACCTAAAGCAATGAGTTCTACAGCATCTGCAACTCTTGCAACATTTTTTAAAATTAAAGGCGTTAATTATTCAATCTCTTCCGCATGTGCCACATCTAATCATTGTATCGGTAATGCTTATGAAACAATACAATATGGCAAGCAGGATCGCATCTTTGCTGGTGGTTGCGAAGATCTGGATTGGACATTATCTGTTTTATTCGATGCTATGGGTGCTATGTCCAGCAAATATAATGATGTACCAGAAAAAGCTTCGCGTGCTTATGACGCTAATCGTGATGGATTTGTTATTGCTGGTGGAGCTGGCGTTTTGGTTCTTGAAGAACTAGAAGTCGCTAAAGCACGTGGTGCAAAAATCTATGGAGAAATTATTGGTTATGGTGCTACCTCCGATGGACACGATATGGTCTCTCCATCGGGTGAGGGAGCAGAGCGCTGCATGCGCATGGCACTTGCGACCGTGAAAAATAAGATTGATTATATCAATCCTCATGCAACAGCAACACCTGTGGGTGATCCCCCTGAAATAGAAGCAATCCGCCGTATCTTCGGAGCAGGCGATCAATGCCCACCAATTTCCGCCACAAAATCTCTAACTGGTCATTCCTTGGGGGCAGCAGGTGTTCAAGAAGCAATCTATACATTGTTAATGATGAATCATAATTTCATTTGCGAGAGTGCCCATATTGAAGAACTTGATCCAGCTTTTGCCGATATGCCAATTGTTCGTAAACGCCGCGATCATCAACAACTTAATACTGTATTGTCAAATACATTTGGCTTTGGCGGTACCAATGCAACGCTCGTTTTTCAACGCTATGCATGAATGGGAGTTCTTTGCTGGTTGAAAAAAGCATGGTCTTACGGAGAATAATATGAAAGGTTTGATGGAGGGCAAACGTGGCCTTATTATGGGGGTTGCAAATGACCATTCAATCGCTTGGGGCATCGCATGTCAACTAGCAGAAGCAGGAGCTGAATTAGCGTTTACATACCAAGGAGATGCATTCGGAAAACGTGTTCAACCCCTAGCAGAAAAACTCGGATGCAAATTGGTGCTCGAGTGTGATGTTGAAAAAATTGAAAATGTTGATCGTGTCTTTGAACAACTTGAAAAAGAATGGAAAACTATTGATTTTGTTGTTCATGCCATTGGGTTTTCAGATAAAAATCAGCTAAAAGGACGTTATGTTGATGTCACAACACGAGAAAACTTTAAGCGTACAATGGTTATTTCAGCTTATTCCTTTACTGAAATTGCCCAACGCGCGGGTAAGCTTATGCCCAATGGGGGAACGCTTTTAACACTCACTTATGGAGCTTCACAGCAAGTTGTACCTAATTACAATATTATGGGGGTTGCTAAAGCTGCTTTAGAAGCTATGGTACGCTATTTAGCCGCAGACTTTGGGCCTCAAAATATTCGCGTTAATGCAATTTCAGCCGGTCCCGTTAGGACCTTAGCCGGAAATGGCATTGCTGCTGCACGAGCAATATTTTCATATCAACGCCGTAATGCGCCACTACGCCGCACCGTAAACATTCATGAAATTGGAAAATCTGCTCTCTACTTACTTTCTGATTTATCATCAGGGGTTACCGGTGAAATTCATTATGTTGATTCAGGTTATAACATCATGTCTATGCCAGCACTTGAAGAATTAAAAAAAAGCGAAGAAACTCAAGGGGAATAACTATCCGTAGTACTTTTTAAAAGTGCAAAAAGGATCGTTTGTATACCGTTTTAGAAGTATATTGTATGCCTTCTCTCATGTGAGAAGCACGTATAATTGAAAAAAATAGCCCTTTTTTAAAGATAGCTTAGAAAAGAGAAGAGATTCGCATGGCTTCAGTTATATTGCATGAAAAACTGCCTTTAAGCCTACAATTTACTAAATCGTTAACATCTTACTCGGCAATCAATGCGATCTATTTTCAGTTCCTATTGACCTATCGTCATATCTCTCATGTGTTGGAATAATTTACAAGATCGTGCATTTCATCTTTGAGTGCACGGCTTAGCAATGTATCGGCTGCCTCGAATACACTTTTACCGCAATACAAGACTTGATAAATTTGCTCTGTAATTGGCATTTCCACCCCAATGCGTTGTGCTAGTGTAAAGACTTCCTTGGTATTTAGATAACCTTCAACAACTTGGCCAATCTGTTTTTCTGCTTCTTCTTTATTCATCCCTTGGCCAAGCAATATTCCAAAACGTCGGTTGCGTGATTGGTTATCAGTGCATGTTAATACCAGATCACCCAAACCTGTTATCCCTATAAATGTCGAAAGCTCAGCGCCCATAGCAAGACCTAAGCGACTAATTTCAGCCAACCCTCGTGTAATGAGAGCTATTCGAGCGTTTGCACCAAATCTCATACCGTCTGATATTCCTGCACCAATAGCAATGACATTTTTGACTGCTCCACCTAATTGGACGCCAATCATATCTGAGTTTTTATAAACTCTAACACTTTTATCACACTGGAAAAGTTGCTGTAGCTCTTCACCAAATTCAGCATCAGAAGCTGCTACCGTAATTGCCGTAGGCAAACCAATAGCAAGCTCTTTAGCAAAAGTTGGTCCAGAAAAAACAGCCAAAGGAATTTTATCACCTAAAATCTCGCGAGCAACTTCTTGTAGAAGGCGTCCTGTACCATGTTCTAAACCCTTTGTTGCCCAAATAATGCGTGAATTTTGATCCAAATAAGGTTTAATATTGTATAATACCTGATGAAATACATGGCTTGGAACAGCAATCAATATATCGCGACTTGACGTTATTGCTATCTCAAGCGAAGCTTCAGGCGATAGATTATCAGGAAATTGAACATCGGGTAAAAATGCCTGATTGCAACGATGTTCCTGTAATTCTTTGATATGTTGAGGATTATAACCCCAGAGTAAAACACGATGGCCATTACGAGCCAACGTAACAGCTAACGCAGTGCCATAAGAACCCGCACCAATAACTGTCATCGAAACGATATTCATTAAGTTTCCTGATGATTTCCCAAACCTTTGGTTTTAATTGTATGCTACTATTGCAGACACCTATAAGTACGATACCCCGGATATAAATTCACTAGATTTGAAGTGCTACCTGTTCACAACTGCACTCCTACATAACATAAATGACTTTTAAAGGTCCTCATATATATGTACTAAATTATATCACTCTCATTGCTTCTATGTTCTATAAATGACTTCTTGCCTTGAATAAAATTTAAATTTTACTAAACTTATCCATGGCTTCTCTTCTTAGAAATAAAAGCAGAATCAAAATCGTAATGATAAACTCCTCAAATGACTATTGCGCCAGCACCCCCGTGCGAACACTTGCTTTACAGAAGCTTGCATAGAGCAAGTGTTACACGGGAACTTCTGCGTACACCAACTACTCCACGGGAGTCTGAGCATCTGGCATTTGTCCTACAGGCATTTCAGAGCCTGGCACCTGCCCTACGGAATCCTGCGGATTGGGCATTTGCCCTACAGGCATTTCAGAGCCTGGTACCTGCCCTACAGAATCCTGCGGATTGGGCATTTGCCCTACAGGCATTTCAGAGCCTGGTACCTGCCCTACGGAATCCTGCGGATTGGGCATTTGCCCTACAGGCATTTCAGAGCCTGGCACCTGCCCTACGGAATCCTGCGGATTGGGCATTTGCCCTACAGGCATTTCAGAGCCTGGTACCTGCCCTACGGAATCCTGCGGATTGGGCATTTGCCCTACAGGCATTTCAGAGCCTGGTACCTGCCCTACAGAATCCTGCGGATTGGGCATTTGCCCTACAGGCATTTCAGAGCCTGGTACCTGCCCTACAGAATCCTGCGGATTGGGCATTTGCCCTACAGGCATTTCAGAGCTCGGTACTTGCTCTACAGAAACTTCCATACTTGGCAGTTTCTCTGCAGACATGCTTTCATCTGATAATTGTTTCACTGGCTCTCGTATATCTAATTGCCCAGACGCCGAAAAACTTCCTTTACCTGATATTTCTGGCTCAATAACGCGTCCTGAACCACCCATCATATTATAATTCAAATGCGAAATAGCCCACCAAGTACCCCCAATAATAATAAAAACGCAAATAGCTGCAAACCACAAAGCGCTTAAATTCCATTTGGCATCAGGACCAGAATTTAAATGCAAAAAGAAAACAATCTGCACTATAATCTGAATAATCGCCATCCCAATAAGATACGCAACCTTCGTGCTAATAGCCCAACTTTCCATCATCCCGTACATCACGGGAATAAAAGAGCCCAAAGTGAAAAATACAGCCAGAATAAAGCCAACTAAATAGGAACCAGTACTGGGACCATGTGTTTCGTTATGCACGCTCATTACAATGCTCCTAACAGATAAACCATGGTGAAAACACCAACCCACACAATATCAAGTAAATGCCAGAAAATTGAAAGGCATGCCAAACGCGTTTTATTATCATGATCCAAGCCACGACGACGAAGGTGAAAAAACATCACGACCATCCAGAGAAGACCAACACTTACATGAAGACCATGCGTACCAACCAAAGCAAAAAACGCTGACCAATATGCAGAGAGAACTTCTCGTCCAAAAAGCTGTAAACCTGTTGCGGGATCAATACCAGCATAAGCATTAGGATCGTAATAGAATACCTCGTTCAAAAGTTCATGAAATTCGTAAATTTCCATTCCAATAAAGCAAAACCCAAGTACAAAGGTAATGGCCATCCATGAACGCACACCACTGATGTTACCCTTATGCGCTTGTACCATGACAAATCCATAAGTAATTGATGACAGTAATAAAATAGCGGTTTCAACCAAAACAAACTTTAAATCAATAAACGCACTGCCAGCTTTTCCTCCACCATAAGAAGCAGAAAAAACAGCAAAACTCGAGAAAAGTGTTGAGAATAGGATCAAATCCGAAAGAATATAAACCCAAAAACCAAATGTCATTATTGAACTACTGTCGTGATGATGCTCATCAATGTGAGCATCATTCATTGTCATCACACTCATACTGTTACTCCTCGTTCTTTAAGAACAGCTGTAAAAGCGTCCTCTGTTTTCTGCACTTCTTCAGCTGGAATATAGTAGCCATGATGGTCACCTGTTAACGAATGACACACAATCGTTGCAACAAAACCAATCAATCCAATCGCAACAAGCCACCAAATATGCCAAACAAGGGCAAAACCAACAACTAGTGAAAAGAATCCTGCAATAATTCCAGCAGACGTATTTGATGGCATATGAATTTTTGCAAATCCACTTGTCGGACGCTGGTATCCACTCTTCTTCATATTCCAATAAGCATCGTCAGACTGCACCTTGGGAAGTATTGCAAAATTATAAGAAGGAGGCGGTGAGGAAGTAAACCATTCAAGCGTCCGTGCATCACCCCAAGAATCATTTAATGTGACCGGTAAACGTCCCTTATGTTTGATACCGTACCAAATCGCCAAAACAACTTGCAACACAAAACAAAGGATACCAAGCAAAATAATAAAAGCACCCAATGCAGCAATCATAAACATCGGTTGCCAACTAGGTTCCATGTAATGCTGTAGACGACGCGTCGCACCCATTAAACCAAGTGCATAAACTGGGAAAAAAGCAAGGTAAAAACCAATGAACCAACACCAGAAAGATGCAATACCCAATGCCCGATTCGGTTTATAACCAAAAACTTTTGGAAACCAAAAAGCAATTCCAGCTAAGTATGCAAAAACAACACCCCCAATAATTGTATGGTGAAAATGAGCTACCAAAAAGAGCGAATTATGAAACTGCCAATCAGCAGGCACAATGGACAACAAAACACCCGTTAATCCACCACCAACAAACGTGAAGATCATCCCCATACACCAAAGCATTGGAGGCTCAAAGCGAATCCGACCTTTATACATGGTCAGCAACCAATTAAAGACTTTAACACCCGTTGGAACCGCAATAATCATCGTCGCAATACTAAAGAAGGTATTCACAGCTTCACCGCCACCCATTGTAAAGAAATGGTGTCCCCAAACAAGAAGTGAAAGAATCAAAATAACCAACAATGCCCATACCATTGAAGTATAACCAAAGAGGCGTTTTGAAGAAAAAGTTGATACAACCTCAGAAACGATCCCAAAAGCAGGAACAACCAAAACATAAACTTCTGGATGACCAAAAACCCAAACATAGTTAATCCATACCATTGGATTTCCACCAGCAACATTGGTAAAGAAATTCATGCTCAAATAACGATCACATGCCAATAGCGCAAAGGCTACAGTCAAGACAGGATAAATAACTAAAATAAGGACATTACTAACAAAAGCACTCCAACAAAAGACGGGCATTCTCATCATCGTCATCCCAGGAGCACGCATTTTAATGATGGTCGCAACAAAATTGATTGCCCCCATCGTCGTCGCAATACCAGAAAGCTGAAGTGACCACAAATAATAATCTACCCCTGTATCTGGACTACCTTGCAACTCAGTGAAAGGTGGATACATCAACCAACCACCACGACCAAAATTCCCTACACCTAAGGATATGTTAATCAATATTGCCCCAGCAGCAGTAATCCAAAACCCTAAATTATTCGCAAAAGGAAAGGCAACATCACGTGCACCAATTTGAAGCGGTATAATATAATTAAAAAGACCAAATAAAATCGGCGTGGCCATAAAGAAAACCATAATAGTGCCATGAGCCGAAAAAATCTGATCAAAATGCTCAGGGGGCAAATAACCTGCTGTTTCACTCCCAAGAGCTAAAGCTTGATGCGAACGCATCATGATCGCATCAGCAAAACCACGAACAAGCATGATAATCCCAAGAACGATATACATAATACCGATGCGTTTATGATCGACTGTCGTAATCCAATTTCGCCATAAAACCCCCCACCATCGAAGTGCTGTCAAAGCAACAACGGCAATTAAACCACCCGCAACAATCGCAATACATGTGTACAAAACGATCGGTTCATGTGCAAGTGCATGAAAAGCACCTGCCGTAGGATCTGTAAGTCTTCCAAACATCTCTCAACCCATATCAAATGAAATTCCAGTTTAAAAGAAACCCTTATTTTAAAAAGGATCCTCTCTCGATCAACACTCTAAATAACACCAGGATCAAAAACTGAACAAAGTGCACCCCACAGTGTCTGAGCAGCAGCACGCTTCATTAAATCTTCATTACATACCGTATTTTCATCAACACATCGATTGACAACGCGGTAGTAAAGCCGCTTCTCAACAGGTGCAAAATAACGTATTTCAGCATCCTTTTCCTTAGCAGCAATGTCACCCATACGAGGCGCAACGGAAAGCTGCCGATAAGACGCGCGATTAAGCACTTGACCATTAGCGCGAACTTTAGAAATCCAACTCTCAAAATCCTGCGGAGACACAGAATGCCATTGAAACCGCATACCTGCAAAACCATCACCGCTGTAATTGGCTGAGCTTCCTTTGAATACTCCTTGTTCTTCAGCTACCAAATGCAATTTAGCATTCATCTGCGGCATAGCATAAAGAACTGTGCCCAATTTTGGCACCCAAAAAGCATTAACAGAACTCTCTGATGTCAACTGTAACAAAACCTGACGACCTTCAGGTGCATAAATCTCATTGATCGATGCAATATTGTATTCTGGATAAATAAATAACCATTTCCAATCAAGAGCTATAGCATTGACTTGCAATGGCTTCTCTTCACCAACAACTTCCACCGGAAGCGGATTTGTGGGTTCAAGGTGATAAGTGTAATAGGCTGTTAACGAACCTAAAACCATTACGATAACTATTGGAATGCCCCACATAGTCGCTTCAATTTTATTCGAGTGCCCCCAATCAGGTAAATACTCTTGTGCCGCATTCGATGCACGATATTTGATAGCTAAAAATACCACACTCACCATTACCGGAATTACAACACAAAGCATAACAAGCACACAGACAACAATCAAAATGAGCTGTTGACGTGCAACATACCCCGATGGTTGAAGAACATCAATTTTACAACCAGACATTATTAGTGCAATCCCTAAAATCGCAAATATCTCTAATTGCCTAACAAAGCTTCTCATCTTCACCTACCCCCGTCATACACATTGGAAGTTGCAATAATAAATAACGTCATCTTACTTACCTGAAAAATAATTATCAAGTAAATTCAATACCCATATTACTCTTATCCAACGTTTGCTTTTTATCTATTATAATTAAATCTCTTAGCAATATATTCAAGCGCAAACCGGTATCCCTCACTCCCACAGCCAGTAATGACTGCGTCCACACCCGAAGATGTATAAGAATGGTGACGAAAGGCTTCACGTTGATAAATATTAGATAAATGAACCTCTACTTTAGGCCCCGAAAACATTTTTAATGCATCAAGAAGTGCAACAGACGTATGGCTGTAAGCAGCTGGATTGATAATCAAACCAGCACTCACATCAATCGCTGCCTGTATCCATTCTACCAACTGCCCTTCACAGTTACTTTGATGAAAATGCACTGTTATACCAAGCCTCTTTGCCCATTCCCTACAAAATTGTTCAATATCTTCCAAAGTTTCAGTGCCATAAATTTCTGGTTCACGTTTACCCAGAAAATTTAAATTAGGACCATTTAAAACCGTTATAATCTTGGACACACTATGCCTCTTCTTCTCAATCATCACATTGTCAAATTTAGTATGTTTTTTTACTGCAACAAACTTCCATCTTTAATTTCAAAAAACTCTGCTCGTCCTTTCAAAGCGTCAAATAAAATGGGATCTGTGCCTGTCATAAATGTTTGTCCCCCTAAATCATCAAGAATATCAAATAAAGCAGCACGCCGATGAGAATCAAGATGAGCTGCTATTTCATCAAGAAGAAGAATAGGGGACCTCTCTGACATCATACCTGTTAAACGCGCATGACACAAAACCAAACCTGTCAATAAAGCTTTTTGCTCACCTGTAGAACAAGATGCTGCACCCATATTTTTATCAGCATAAAAAATCTGTAAATCTGTGCGATGTGGTCCTTCTAATGTCCGCCCAGCAGCCCGATCTATTGCACGGTTATGCCGCAACCGATCACAGAATTGCTCCTCAATCTCTATCGCCGATGTTTTTCTAAGTGCTGTTTCGATAAAACCATCAACTTGCAAAAAAGCTCGCGGAAAAGGTGTATAAACTGGCATTTGTGCAAACATGCCATTTAAAAGTCGAATAACATCAATACGCGCCGCAGCAATAGCCGTTGCCAATTCTGCCATCTGCTTTTCTAAAGCATCAAACCAAACACGATCTTCATTTCCATCTAAAAATAAACGATTACGGGCACGCATAGCCCTATCATAATCAGCTATACGACGACTATGTAAAGGATCAATAGCCAAAACCATGCGATCCAAAAAACGTCGGCGCTCAAGCGAAGAGCCGGTAAAAAGCCCATCCATAGAAGGAGTCAGAACACTCATATGACAATAATCTGTTAGGCAATCAGCTGTCTCATTCACACCATTGATATGTACTTTTCGATTGTTATCGCCAATCTCCAAAGCTGTGCCAATATTTACTTCACCATACAGAGCACATTGAAGACGAGCAAATACAACAAATCCCCCATTTCTACCATCCGCAAAGCTAATATCAGAATAAGCCGCACGCCGTAAACCACGACCAGGAGAAAGAAAAGACAATGCTTCTAAAAGATTAGTCTTACCAGCACCGTTATGGCCAGTAAAAACGACATGCTGTCCTGAAAGATGAATATTAAAGGATGAATAATTGCGATAACGCACAAGCCTTAGCTGCCTCACTGCCACTTTGTGCACATGACCAGCTATGCATTGCAAAACTCTCGTCCCTAAACGCGAATAGGCATCAGCACATAAAGCGCAGCCGCATCATCATTATCACGAATGAGAGCTGGAGCTCCAGCTTCTGCCAGCATAAAAACCATCTCATCGCTCGAAAGTTGTCCAGCAATATCCAAAAGATAACGCGAATTAAATCCTATCTCAAGCGGATCAGATGTGTAAGTGACCGCCAATTGATCTTCTGCACTCCCCGAATCAGGATTATTAACAACAAGCTTTAATTGCCCCTGCTCAATCGTTAACTTCACTGCACGCCCTCGATCAATTGAAATCGTAGAAACACGATCAACCGCGGAAGAAAAATCCTGCCTGTTGACAACCAATTTTTTATCATTTGCAAGAGGGATAACACGTTGATACTCTGGGAATGTTCCATCAATTAACTTGGATGTAAAAACTACAGAACCTACAGAAAAACGAATTTTCGTTTCCGAAAGCTCTACACACACAGTATCACCAACTTCTTCAGAAAGAAGCTTTTGCAACTCTCCTACGGTTTTACGAGGAACAATGATACCCGGCATTCCCTCAACCCCTGAAGGAGCCTCCATATCAACTTGTGCTAAACGATGACCATCGGTAGCAACTAAACGCAACTTGAGAATACCCTCATCAACAATATGAAAATAAATACCATTAAGATAATAACGGGTTTCTTCCGTAGAAATAGCAAACTGCGTACAATCAAGCAAATGCTTCAAGGCTGACGCTGGCAAAGAAAAACGGTAACCAAACTGTCCCGGAAGAGACTCTGGAAAATCTATTTTGGGAAGACACTGAAGTTGGAAATTAGCGCGACCAGAAACAACAGACATTGTATTCGCCTGATTCATATCAACTGATAATACAATCTCACTGCCATCAGGAAGTTTTCGAACTATGTCATAAAGCAAATGTGCTGGAACAGTTATTGCCCCAGCTTGTTTTACATCGGCCGTAAAAGATTCTGTAACCTCTAAATCAAGGTCTGTTGCTTTTAATTGCACACCGTCCTTGTTTGCATCAATCAATACATTTGACAAAATAGGAACAGTATTACGACGCTCAACCACACGGTGAACACGACCAAGAGATTTGAAAAGTTGATTGCGATCAACTGTAATACGCATAAAAATCCCCATTATAATTATAAAGAATTATAGGAATCCTCTAGATTAAAAATAACCGATTCACATGAAAGAATCACTTGTCAAAGTTTATTCAACCTCTCTTAAAATGGCAAGCGACTCCTACATAAGTAAAACAGCCTACTCTCATTAACCCCTCTGCAAAACTCTTCCAAAGAAAGGAAAACTTGTAAAACACTACGCAGCCTGCTCTCCGATTAACCGTTTAAGCAACTCAAGCTCTTTGGCTAAGGTCTGATCATCACAAACCAAATCTTCAATTTTACGGACAGCATGTAAAACTGTTGTGTGATCACGTCCTCCAAAACGACGTCCAATCTCCGGCAATGAGCGAGGGGTCAACATTTTTGCTAAATACATTGCAACTTGTCGCGGCTTCACGACTGTACGCGTTCGGCGATTAGATAACAAATCTTGCTTAGAAACATTATAATGGCGGGCAACCGCACGCTGAATTTCCTCAATCCGAATACGCTTAGCTTCACCTGAACGAGTCAAATGACCCAATAATTCATCAATCCGCTCTAAAGACAAATCAGACTCGAAAGACTGACGAAACAACAATTGATTAAACGCTCCTTCAATATCACGCCCCGATCCCAAAACCGTTTTAGCAATATACTCCAAAACTTCATCAGAAATTACCACCATATTATCATCTTGTTGTGCCACCTTTAACCGTTGGCGCAACATTTTCAAACGCATTTCATAATCTGGTGCTTCAATTTCAAGAGCAACCCCCCCCTGAAGTCGAGACCGAACGCGAAGATCTAGTGATTCTAATTCCGCTGGTGGACGATCAGCAGCTACAACAACTTGTTTTGCACTATCAAGCAACATGTTGAGTAAATGACAAAATTCGTTTTGTATCGACTTCCCTTGCAAAAATTGCATATCATCAATAATCAAAAGATCAATATCGCGAAGCTGCTCTTTAAAAGAAAGAGCATCATTATCGCGAATAGCTGTTGCAAAACGCCACATGAAATATTCAGCAGTCAAATAAATAACGCGCGCAGGCGTTAAACGCTTCAGTGCAGCCGCCGCAATGGCTTGAAGCAAATGTGTTTTTCCTAAACCAACAGACGCGTGAATAAAAAGAGGGTTAAAACGCAAAGCACTTTTATGCCCTTCTGCAATTGAACGTGCTGCCGCTAAAGCAACACGATTAGAAGCCCCCTCAACAAAATTTTCAAAAGTATAACGAGAATCAAGTGGCGAACCAAAAACCCCTGCTTCAACACCCTTTACTGAATGCTCTGTACAACTCTCAACAAAAGACGAAACTGTTTGCTCTTCCAGAACAACAGGAGCTGTACTCGTCCTACAGACTACGTTTTTTGAAACGCGCTTCATACCACGAACAATAACTTCAACGCGAAGAACTGCTGAATTCTCCTGTTTCCATAAATTGGTCAAAAGAGAACCATAGTGATTATTAATCCATGAACGCAAAAACGCTGTAGGAACAGAAAGCTTTACAAGATTACGGCTATATTCAGCAAGTTTCAAACGACCAAACCAACTTGTATAAGCCTCAATACCTACCTGCGCCTTTAATTGGGCCATTACACGGGCGAAAGCCGCCGCGCCTTCCTCCTCTGAAATAATAAGAGGCCCTACAGAAACATTTTTACCAACTGATCCACCACTACCCGTCATCTCACTCTTCATTATTCTCTCTGCCGACAGGATATTCACCGAAACCCTTTTAAAGGAACTAGCTTTAGAGTTCAATTTATCCACAATCTTCCATCCCGATAAAAACACAAACCTTGTTCTCGCCAAACAGCTAAAAATCAACTTAGCGAAGGCAAAAACGCCCTATCCCAAATAAGATTATTTACCCTCCCCCAGGATAATCTCATCACAACCCCACCAACAAAGATGACAACAAGATTTACATGCACTCATGATATGATCCATTCTTTTAAAACGAAAAACATACCAATCAAGAAAACTAAAAATACGTTAGAAAACCTATCCAACTCGAGAGCCCCTAACAGCCTAAACCAAAGGATCTTACACTCAATATCACACAGGATAATGCGCTGATGTGAACCCTGTATGTTTTCAATCTTCATTAAGAACCATACAAAACAGCAGAGGTAAAATGCAAGAGGTCAAAATAAAATCAAAGGCACCTAAAAAACCGCTATAAACCTGCTATTATGAACGTGGAACGAGAAAAATTATTGATTCAATTCACTTTTTTTTTTCTAAATTTACTAATAATAAAGAATTTCTTCGGATTAAAAAAAAAAAATAAAAAAGCTTGACAAAAAAGACTCTGTAAAAATCCACAAAGCTTGTGGATAACCGTACAATTTCTATCAATTTTCTCTACTCTTTTATGGTGAGAATCACTGCAGCTTCCCCCTCTTAAAAAAAGCAATATTTCAAAAAATAAAAAAAACCAGCATCCCTACGGACGCTGGTTTGATTTCTAACAAATTTGATTTCTAAAAAAATCGCAAAAGCTTAAACGTTAAGAGCCTTCAAACGTTTTGCTAAACGCGATACTTTTCGTGCTGCAGCATTTTTATGAAAAACTCCCTTGGAAACAGCACGCATAATTTCAGGTTCAAAATTCTTAAATGCCATTTCCGCACATGCCTTATCGCCACCAGCTAAAGCATCATCAAACTTACGCATAAAAGTGCGAACGCGTGAACGGCGAGCTCGATTAACTTGGGTACGCGCTGCAACCTTGCGCACCGCCTTTTGAGCCGAAGGTGTATTCGCCATAAATATATCTCTCTTTCAACTCACCGGTAGAAATAACCTCAGTGATATCTCTACCAATACAAAAAAATCTAAGCCAAACTATAAAGTCGCGCTGATAACTGCTCAGCTTATAGCGCAATCCTCAAGCAAACGTCAATCGAATTCTCAAAGGTAGAGCATAAAAAACGAAAATCATTCTCTTGATATCCAACTTTATCGTTTTAAGACACCCCTAAACGAACAAATGCGGTTTAAACTGCCAGATTACGTAAAACATATTGCAAAATTCCACCATGATGCAAATAATCCAGCTCATCTTCAGTATCAACACGGCACAATAATGGAACAGCTTTTATCGCTCCATCAGCAAAAGTGATCGTAGCCACAGTTTTCTGACGGGGTTTTAAGTCATGAATCCCTTCAATCGTTACCTTTTCATCTCCTCTTAAACCAAGTGACTGCCAACTTACACCCGCTTCAAAAACAAAGGGAACAATCCCCATGCCAACGAGATTAGAGCGATGAATCCGCTCAAAAGACTGAGCAATCACCGCTTTTACACCAAGAAGATTGGTGCCCTTAGCCGCCCAATCACGAGAGGATCCATTGCCGTATTCAATACCAGAAAAAACAACGAGCGGAACACCTTCCCGCTTATACGCCATTGCTGCATCATAAATTGTTTGTTCTGTTCCTGATGGATAATGAACTGTATAGCCTCCTTCACGACCATTCTCCCCTAACATAAAGTTGCGAATGCGAATATTGGCAAAGGTCCCCCGCATCATAACTTCATGATTCCCACGACGTGTTCCGTACTGGTTAAAATCAGCCACCTTAACATCATGATCCGTCAGATATTTTCCAGCAGGGGAATCAACCTTAATAGAACCTGCAGGAGAAATATGATCCGTCGTAATTTTATCACCAAACAAACCTAGAATTCGTGCTTCTTTAATATCTGACAACACCTCAGGGATTTTCTGCATATCAGCAAAATAAGGCGGATTACGCACATACGTTGATTGCTCATCCCAAGAATAAGTAACACCTGTGGGAGCTTGAACTTTTTGCCAATTTTCATCTCCATTAAAAACATCCGCGTATTTTTCGACAAAAATCTTACGTGTAACATTCTTCTCGATAAATTCCTGTACCTCTTTAGAAGTTGGCCAAATGTCTCTCAAGTAAACTGGTTGCCCATCTGAACCTTCACCAAGAGGTTCCTTGGTTAAATCTTTACGCACTGTTCCAGCCAAAGCATGTGCGACAACAAGCGGCGGCGAAGCTAAATAATTCGCTTGCACATCAGGTGATACACGCCCTTCAAAATTACGATTTCCTGAAAGAACCGCAGCAGCAATTAAACCATTATCATTAATCGTTTTTGAAATAGCTGAATACAAAGGACCAGAATTCCCTATACACGTCGTGCACCCAAAACCCACTAAATTAAACCCTAGTGCATTTAAATCTTTTTGAAGACCTGAATGGATAAGATAAGCCTCAACGACTTGCGAGCCAGGCGCAAGAGAAGTCTTAACCCATGGCTTGCTCTTGAGACCTCTCGCTACAGCATTACGCGCCAAAAGACCCGCAGCAATAAGAACACTCGGATTTGATGTATTCGTACAAGAAGTAATCGCAGCAATCACCACATCGCCATGGCCAAGCGTGTATTCCTCACCCTCAACCCCATAACGGTCATCTTGCCCAATAGCCTTCTTATAGTCACTAGACAATGCCACCTCAAAACCCTGTCCAACACTTTCTAATGCAATACGCCCTTCAGGACGTTTAGGACCAGCCATAGAAGGCACAACACTTTCCATATCTAATTCAATTGTATCGCTAAAAATGGGATCGGCGATCATCTCATCATGCCACATCCCTTGTGCTTTGGAATAAGATTCCACTAGAGCAATCCGACCTTTATCACGCCCTGTCATATTGAGATAACGCACTGTTTCTTTGTCAACTGGAAAAAAACCACACGTTGCCCCATATTCCGGTGCCATATTCGCAATCGTCGCCCGATCAGCAAGCGTCATATGCTCCAAACCTGGACCAAAAAATTCAACAAATTTACCGACAACGCCCTTCTTGCGTAAAATTTGCGTAACCGTCAACACTAAATCAGTAGCAGTCACCCCTTCTTTAAGTTTACCTGTTAAACGGAAACCTATTACTTCAGGCAACAGCATAGAAACGGGCTGGCCTAACATTGCCGCTTCTGCTTCAATACCACCAACACCCCAACCCAAAACACCTAAACCATTCACCATAGTTGTATGCGAATCAGTCCCCACACAAGTATCAGGATAGACCGTATGACACCCTTCCTCATCCTTCATCCACACACATTGCGCTAAATATTCCAGATTCACCTGATGGCAAATTCCCGTTCCCGGAGGAACAACACGAAAATTTTGAAAAGCTTGCTGTCCCCACTTAAGAAAACGATAACGTTCGCTATTGCGTTCATATTCACACGCAACATTGTCTTTAAAAGCCATAGGATTGCCGAAATAATCGACGATAATAGAGTGATCAATGACGAGATCAACAGGGATAAGAGGATTGATTTTTTCAGCGTCCCCTCCAAGTTTAACCATGGCGTCACGCATCGCAGAAAGGTCGACAACTGCAGGAACACCTGTGAAATCTTGCATAAGAACGCGTGCCGGGCGGTAGGCAATTTCCGCACCAGCGCTACCTTTGTCATTTAACCACTTAGCAACGTTCAGAATATCCTCTTTTTTGACCGAACGTCCATCTTCAAATCGTAACAAATTTTCAAGAATAACTTTCATTGAAAACGGCAAAAAAGAAACACCCTTCAGCCCATTTTTCTCCGCTTCGATCAAACTATAATAAGTATATTCTTTGCCACCAACATCTAAAGTTCTGCGACAATTAAAACTATCAATTTGAGACATGACTGTCCACCCTCATACTACAAACCACCCAATTTCCCGGAATGAACAACACAAACTACGAGTCAAGGTCGCAGCTTGAGCGCAGACGCGATCACCTCCACCATCCATTTCCCCCTCCACCTTCTCATCGGCAAATTCGGAAATCGGCGCCAAAAACCACTCTACACCAGATATTGATGTAACACATGTCTTATAGAACTATTTCTAGAACTATTCTAGGTACAATTACATAAAAAACATGTTTTTTATCCTATAATGCAATAAAGATTATAGAAATCAGAAGCACAATAGGCAATTACATGGTGTTATCAGGCAAAGATTTGGCGGCTTACAGAAATGAAACTGTTCTGTTTCAAGGTCTTTCTTTTTGTTTATTTCCACAGCAACTTATGACAATCACAGGTCCAAATGGAATCGGGAAATCTACATTACTACGAATCATTGTCGGTCTTCTTGATGCTGCGGAAGGTCATGTAATCCTTAAAAATCATGAAAAAACATACCCTGTAGCAACTGCATGTCATTATCTTGGTCCCCAAAATGCTATGAAATCTTTCCTATCAGTCATCGACAATCTGCAGTTTTGGTCAGCATTTTATGGGCAACATCTACGCTATCCACACGAAGCCCTTGCTGATATTGGTCTCTCTGATCTTGAACATTTACCCTTCAACGTTCTGTCAACAGGACAAAAAAGACGTATAGCCATTGCCCGCCTTTTGCTATCCTATCGACCCATTTGGATTTTAGATGAACCAATATCTGGAGTTGATAATAACGCTCAAACTATTCTTGCCAATATTTTTCAGCACCATCTCAACCAAGGCGGTATGATTATCGCAGCAACCCACAGTCCACTAGGTATTCTTGAAAACCATAAAATCGCCCTAGAAAATTTTTTACCTCCCCAAGAGAAAATAGAATGAAGGCACTATTTTGGCGTGATCTTAAATTAATCTTAGCACCACAAACCTCTTCGTTAGCAGGGCTTTTGTTTTTCATCGCTGTTATAATGATAACCCCCTTCGCCATTGGGCCAAATCCTAAAGTTCTTGCGCAAATAGGTCCAGGTATATTATGGATGGGAGCTCTTCTCGCAGGACTCCTAAACTTAAATAAACTTTTTCAAACTGATTGCGATGATGGAAATCTCGACCAATTCATCCTTTCTGGACAAAGACAAAGTTTCACATTGATTGTATTTACAAAATGCTTTGCACATTGGGTGGGAACTATGTTTCCGCTTATTTTGGTTACTCCTATTTTAGCATTCATGCTCCATTTAGATGCAATGATAACTTTTACAACAATGCTCTCCCTTTTATGCGGAACACCCGCCATTATTTTTATTGGTGCTATAGGAGCGGCCCTTGCAACGTCGTTGTTACACAGCACTCTTCTTATTTTCATCATCATTTTGCCGTGGATCATTCCAATCATGATTTTTGGCGTTTCGACTGCCACAGCGCCAGTCAATCCAAACGTTTCTTTTCTCTCTTCCTTGACTCTTCTTATCGCTTTTTCGCTTCTTTTGAGTCTTTTTAGCTCTTTTGTTGCTGCTATAACGCTCAAGTCTTTATCAGAATAGCAAAAGGTGATTGCCGCAAAGCTAAACTCTGCCTATTATAAATTGTATGAATGGAATATCTCGCACACATAAAATGAGGTCACCGCCTGCAAGTTTTACCCGCTTCATGAAAACAAGTCGTACCGTTTTGCCTTGGTTAACCGGTATAACATCATGTTTTCTCATCTTAGGGGCTATTCTGATTATGCGTTCTCCTGATGACTATCAACAGGGCATCACCGTTAAGATTATGTACATTCATGTACCATTCGCGTGGTTGTCTACATTCTGTTATATAATAATGAGTGCCGCTGCACTAGCAAGTCTGATTTGGAAGTATCATCTTGCTGATGTGACACTTAAATGTGGAGCACCCATTGGAGCAATTTTTACAACCTTGGCCTTGATAACAGGGGCGCTTTGGGGACGCCCTACATGGGGGACATGGTGGGTATGGGACGCACGACTCACATCGGTTTTCATCCTGCTTTTTATTTACCTTGCCATTATCATGCTTGCTCGCGCTTTTGATAACCAAGTAAAAGCTGCACGCGCTACAGCAATTCTAACTCTCGTAGGATTTGTGAATATCCCCATTATCAAATTTTCCGTTAATTGGTGGAATACACTGCATCAATCAGCATCGCTGCTACGTTCAGGAGGCACAACAATCGATCGTGCTATGCTATGGCCCCTCATCACAATGATATGTTGTTTCACCTTTATGTTTATTTTGCTCTATTTGATTGCTATGCAAAATGAAATCAATAGTCGTCAGATCCAAACACTTCAGATCAAAGAAGCCCGTCGCACAAAACATCAGGACTCTTCATCATGCTCGACCTAAATAGCACCCATAGCGGACTTCTGGGAAATCTATCTCAGCAAATTGATTCTTTCCTTGGCACTCTTCACCACGAGCAAATTGTTGTTTTAAGCTATATGCTTTCCGCAATTTTTCTCCTGTGTTTTATTGGGCATATTCTTCGCAAAGGTATATACCAAAAGAAAATCCTACAACAGCTAAACGAAAAAGAGCTGTTTCGAAGAGAAAAACATGATGAAAATTACCCCTCCAAAACCTAAAAAAAACATATCTTTGCCCGTCTTGTTTGGCCTTTTTGGACCATTTGTGCTTTTCCTTCTTGTTATGCTTTTTTTCAACTTTATGGACAATAAATACCCAAACGATACTTCTCTTCTCCCAAATGCATTCGCTGGAAAGCATGCCCCCAAAACCAATCTTCCCTTACTTAAAAATGAAACTTATCTAGATTCAGAACAGTTTAAAGGACGCGTAACATTAGTCAATTTTTGGGGATCTTGGTGCTTACCCTGTCGTGAAGAGCATTCTCTTCTTATGAAAATTGCACAAGATCAACGTTTTGATCTCATTGGCATTAATTATAAAGATAACAAAGAGAACGCTCAACGCTTTCTGAATCATTTTGGTAATCCTTTTAAGTTTATTGGCTTTGATGTTTCAGGGCATGCGGCCATTAACTGGGGGGTATATGGACCACCAGAAACCTTTCTTTTGAATAAAGAGAGCATCATCATTGCTAAACACGTTGGCCCCTTAACATGGCAAATTTATCAGAAAAAACTCCTGCCAAAAATCGAAAAGGCTATAATGATAAAAGAAATACCAAAAAACAAAGAATTGATTTATAAAGATAAGTAATCATTTTCCCATAATGCAGAAACAGATGATAATATTGGGTATTGGTACATATAAAGATGATGCTGGTGGTATATGCTTTCATAAGTATTAAACTAACGTGTGTCGTACAAATCTTGCATTATACTACTCACAGACAATGAAATTAGGAGTAAGGAGAAACGCCTCTCTAAAATAAGTACGTGAATGAATAGCAAAATCATATGCTATTGTGTGTGAGGGGAGGATCCTATTAAAGACAAAAGACTCGCAAAAACAAAAACGTGAGATTCTGCAAAATCTCCATTATTTATAGATATTGCTGTGAATGCTTTTGCAAACCGTAAAATTAAATGAAAAACAGACCGTGAAAACAGGCAATAGTTTGCGCCCTGCCGACATGTAATTATGCAATAGCGCGAAAAAATAAAATTTGAACACACCCCATAAAGGGGAGAATTCTCCATTCATTAAAACTGCACCTTCGTAAATTTCTCTCTCATATGAGCTGAAATTTAATGCTAAGTTATAAAATGCAGTACAAATTACATTACAAAATTATATTCTTATCCGCCGTCTTTCAGAGATTGGCTGAAATGCTATCTTGGCGTGAAAGGCACAATAAGGACTGTTTTCACCAGAATCGGCACCACAAAAATGAAAATCTGATGATAAAGGATCCCCAACTGGCCATCTACATGTAGTTTCACTCAATTGCAAAAGATTGAGCTGACGTGATATAGGTACCACATTTGATTGTGCGGACATATCAACTTCTGTCACATCCTCCGCCACAACATCGACCTTTAAAGCTGCTGCTCCAACATTGCAAGAAGCAGCATTCGTCGGCAATACCGTCGATGTGGTACGACGTATCCGCGGAGTCGATGAACTGACATCCACAAGTGTCTTTTGTGTACGTGACATCCCCTGTGTTGCCTTACCACGTCCTGGTAGTTTTAACCGGTGGACTTTACCGATCACTGCATTCCTACTAACCCCACCTAACTGAGCTGCAATCTGACTTGCACTTAACCCCTCACTCCAAAGCTTCTTAAGAAGCTCAACGCGTTCATATGTCCAACCCATATTAGCACTCCATTCTGACCACCCCATTGAGAGGTATCTCTTTGCCTTTCAAATGTTTCAATCATGTCCTCAAAAAGCCGAATGAAAAAATTGTACCTCTATCCGAGCACAAAAAACTTCAATCAACCTATGGAATTTATAAACTGAAACACAATCTTGCTTGCTGTTTTAAACTACAATATGCATTGACTCTATGACAAGAGTCTTTCCCTCTTAAAGAGTTTATTTAGGGTGTTTTCCCCAACTTGCGAATCAATCATAGAACAAACTATCGTTTTTGCTTAAAGCTTTTCCCCCATATATGACTCCTTTCAAAACCTTCATTGGCTTTTTGCCAATCGGTGCAATGATCTATAGTATGCAAATTGATCGTAATGAAATCTTGATTGCACTATTTTCAAAGATAAAAAATGCAACGTGTTTTGTTTGCAGCATTATTTTATTTGTTGTATTGCAGAGTTTGAAACTTAAAGGAAATAATTATGGACGCGACCACAATACAGCCGCTTTACCAGTGCTTTGCTCGACGTAACTTGCGTTTCAAACAAGGCAATGGTGTATGGCTTATTTCCGATAAAGAAGAGCGCTACCTTGATTTCGCGTCTGGTATTGCTGTCAATGCATTGGGATATGCACATCCAAAATTGGTTGATACTCTGAAAACACAAGCTGAAAAGCTTTGGCATGTTTCTAATCTTTTCCAATCACCTGAACAAGAAGCTTTGGCTGCACGCCTTTGTGCAAATAGCTTTGCTGATAAGGTCTTTTTCTGCAATTCCGGCGCTGAGGCACTGGAATGCGCATTCAAAACTGCTCGTCATGCTCATTATGCATCCGGCCATTCAACACGCGTTGAAATTATTACTTTTGAAGGCGCATTCCACGGACGTACACTTGCAACCCTTGCTGCGACCGGAGAAGAAAAATATCTGGAGGGTTTTGGACCAAAAACTGCTGGATTTATTCAAATTCCTTTTTATGATGAAAACGCTTTGCGTAGCGCTATCAATAAAAATACCGCTGCCATCCTTATTGAACCCATTCAGGGAGAAGGGGGAATACGAACGGTATCTCATGAATATCTAAGATTTTTGCGCAAAATATGCGACGATAATGATCTGTTATTGATTTTGGATGAAGTTCAAACAGGCATTGGACGAACAGGAAAACTTTTTGCTTACGAATGGAGTAATATCACACCTGATATTCTTACCCTCGCAAAGGGGATAGGTGGCGGCTTTCCATTAGGAGCTTGTCTTGCAACAGATAAAGCTGCAAAAAGTATGATACCAGGGACCCACGGATCAACCTTTGGAGGAAATCTTCTTGGGATGGCTGTGGGTGAAAGTGTTCTTGATATCATATTAGAACCAGGTTTTCTCGACCATGTTCAACACATGGGGGACAAACTAAAAAAGGGACTTTCAACTATTCTAAGCGCTTATCCTGAAATTATCTGTGCAGTTCAAGGCGTGGGACTTATGCTCGGTATTCAGTGCGTTGTTCCCTCTCATGTCGTCATTAACGCATTAGAAAATGAACGTCTTTTATGCGTCAGTGCTGGTAATAACATTGTACGTTTATTACCTCCTCTTGTCATAACTGAAGAAGAAATTTATGAAGGCTTACAGCGTATTGAAAAAGCAATTGCTCATCTTTCATTAACAAACCAAGAAAGAGAAGTAATCGTACCATGACAAATGCTCTTCACCACTTCACTGACTTATCTATTTTAACCCCGCACACAGCACGCACTCTTATTGACTACGCGAAAACCCTCAAAACAAACTTCAAAGCAGGAAAAGATTCAAAACCCTTTGTTGGTAAAACATTGGCAATGATTTTTGAAAAACCATCCACACGAACCCGTGTTTCATTTGATATCGGTATGCGTCAGCTTGGTGGGGAGACGATCATGTTAACAGGCTCAGAAATGCAGCTCGGTTATAGTGAAACTATCGCTGACACAGCGCGTGTGTTATCACATTTTGTGAATATTATCATGATACGCACAACAGCACATCATCGGATGCTCGAATTGGCGCAATATGCCCAAGTTCCTATTATTAATGCCCTCACAGATGATACGCATCCTTGCCAAATTCTAGCGGATATCCTCACCTACGAAGAACACCGTGGACCAATCACTGGAAAAACATTTGCTTGGATGGGAGATGGTAATAATGTTCTCCATTCCTTGATAGAGGCAGCGGCTCTTTTCAACTTTCATCTGTATATTGCTACTCCAAAAGGCAATGAACCACAAAAAAGGTATGTTAATTGGGCACGTGAGCGCGGTGCTCATATTATGCTCACAAACAATCCTCAAGAAGCTGCCAAAGATGCCGATTGCATTATGACCGACACATGGGTTTCTATGGGGCAAGAATTTCGCGCTCGGAGTCATGCTATTTTCCAGCCTTACCAAGTTAATGAAGCTTTAATGAAATTAGCTAAACCCAATGCCCTTTTTATGCATTGTCTACCTGCTCATCGTGGCGAAGAAGTCGTGGATTCCGTGATCGATGGACCGCATTCCGTTGTTTTCGACGAAGCTGAAAATCGTCTTCATGCTCAAAAAGCAATTCTTTCTTGGTGTTTACAAGATGCGTTTTTCTCTTCACAATAGACTGCCACAATAAATCATATAGAAGGCAGAAATATGAGCGAAGAATGTGAACAAGCCAAAGATGAAGCCTCTCTCAACAACATCTATTTGAGTGAAGATGATACTGTTATTCCCTTTCAAGTCGAAGAACTTGATATCCGTGGACGTGCCGTACAACTTGGGGAAACTTTAAATTCTATTCTTACAAGACATCAATATCCTGAACCGGTTTCTTATCTTCTAGCAGAGGCTTTAGTCTTGACCGTTTTGCTTGGGACCTCTCTAAAACTTAAGGGAAAATTTATTTTACAAACCCATTCCAATGGGCCAGTTAATATGTTGGTGTGCGACTTCTCTCTTCCTTCCAATCTACGTGGATACGCGCGTTTTGATGAAGAAAAGTTAAAACAATTAATGGCCAATGATCAAATATCTTCAGAAAAGCTTCTGGGAAAAGGCACTTTAGCCTTCACCATCCATCAAGGAGGTACCCACACGCAACATTATCAGGGGATAGTTGAATTAAATGAATCAAATTTACAAGAAGCCTCCCATGCTTATTTTGACCAATCAGAACAAATTCCTACCGATATCCGTTTGGCAGTTGCTACATTGATCAACCGAGACCAGAAAGGCAAGTCACAAAAAAGCTGGCGAGCAGGAGGACTCTTGACCCAACTCTTACCCCAAGCATCATCTCATCATAAAATATACGAGCCTCATAAAAAACCAGAAGTAACTAAAACCCGTGCCCAACTTGAAAACCAATGGAAAGAAGCAAAAGCACTGATAGCAACCATTGAAAGTGCAGAATTAACGGATCCTCAAGTCGGCAATAAACGGCTGTTGTTCCGTCTTTTCCATGAACAAGGTGTCAGAGTTTTTAATCCCTGTTCTCTTATGGATCAATGCTCTTGTTCGCGCGAAAAAATTAAAGAAATACTAGAAGGCTTTCCTACTGAGGAACGGAACCAAATGGTTAAAAATAAATATATTTCAGTCACATGCGAATTTTGCTCAACAACTTATCGTTTTAAACCGCAAGAACTTTCTGAAAATAAAACGTAACAAATATTCCTCACAAAGAGGAAAATATTGATCGCAGCTAAAAGCAATTTAATTACGCATCTGGAGCATAGAAAGAACTAACATCAGCCTTTAGAATATATTGTTTATCTTGGCTTCCTTAGAGTTAACCGCTCTTTCATTGCCCATACAATCATGCTCCTTGTTCAAATCAACACACACTCCATATGCTTTTTATATAAAATAGCCCACTCTTTAAAATATATTCCATCCTTTTTGAAAAAATCTCTCCTTTACTCTTGGCATATCAATAAGAATTGATCTCTTAACACAACCAAGTTTTTGAATCCTTTATACAATCGAATCAACATATTGATTTTTAAATTGAATGAGATCCGTGAATAAAGTCACATTTTTTATTCGAGCTCGCTTAAATTTAAGAATCAAAAAATCGTTTACTTGCGCATCACAAGAGAGATCAGCGTGTAAATAATGTGGGAAGTGGAAAATACAAAGATGGCGCCAGCGTGTTACTGCGTAAACGTAAAAATGATAGTAACAAACCTTCATTACAGCGCATACTCAAAATGAAAAAAGCGAAAACAAAACACTTTTTGTATGGCTGATGTTTTGTAAGCGTCTGGGTATGATTTTGATAACACAACTGCCGATGGCGTTCACCAATCTCAATCTATTGCCACGCTAACCCAAATAATCAAAAATAAAGCTCGCAAATAAATGTTTACTTATTGAAAGAAAATCTAAACCTATCAAAACTTCTGTAGTGCTTTGGATATTCTTTATTTTCAAAAATGTTTTTGGTGATAATGGCAATTTTCTTATAAAATCACCAAAGTAGAATTAATTACTGTGCGTAAAAATTGAAAACAATGACATAAATGTTACGATAGAATCTTGCACTCTTATACCCACAACTCTTCCATGCTCTACAGAATACTGTACCTGATGAAACTAATATTGAATCTAAAACCGTTCAAACAGCATCATACCCTTCTCTCAAGCATACAACGGCGCAACCGAATATAAAGCGCTCCACCACCACCATGTTGACGAGCAGCTTTCTCAAATGCATGAACATAATACCGAAAAGCCGGTGTTGACAACCAATAAGGGACAAACTGATACAAAACACCATCACTCCCGTGCGACCGACCTTTTCCTGTGATTACGAGTACATAACGTAATCCTTTTTGTTGAGATGATTGCAGAAATTTTTTTAAGAAAAAATAAGCTTCTTCCTGCCCATACCCATGAAGATCAAGACGCGCTTCAAGTGGATAATGGCCTTTGGCAATTTTACTGTGTACAACACGATCGAAGAAATAAACCTCATGTGTTTGTGCAACTGTCCTCTTTTCTTTTTTAACCCCTGTTAATCTCTGTTTATTTGCCTGAATCAATGGGGAGATTTGTCTTACATGCTGTTTTTTATCGTCGATATTTGCAGCATCTTTTACAATAGAAAAATGGGACTTATCATGAAGCGGTATTGTCGTACGGCAAACCATCTCCCACAGCAGGCGGTCCTGTGGAACCAATGGATCCTTTTTTTGTCTCCATTCACCTGTGGACATTGGAATTTTCAATCTCTCATAAACTTTATTTACACAATCTTATAGACGAAAATGCCTTAATTTTCATCTTCTGTTGCAAAAAGTTTCCAGTTGGGATCTGGCGATAAGCTATTACGAACAAAAGTCCAAACATCCCTAATTTCTACAATAGCGTCAGGATCACCATCTATACGTTCTCCCTGTTCATTATAAGTGACAGAAATCATCTCACTGATAATACGCACTGTTAAAAATTGTTCTTTTTCTTGCATTGCAGCTGCAACAAATTCAATCTTATTAATTCCAACAAAAGTAAATTGAACTCTTTCATTGTTTTTTTCGCGTTGTTCAATGGCAGCACTAAAACTCTCAAAAACATTCTGAGAAAGCAATCTCTTAAGTTGATCGCGATCACCTTTAGCAAAAGCTGTCACAATCATTTCATAAGCAACTTGAGCACCCTTTATAAAAAATTGAGGAGAAAAATGAGGATCACTTTGGCGGAGTGAGCGCAAACCTTCATTCAGTTCAGTTCCCTCTGGTGAAATTGCATCAATTTCGCTAAAATCATTCTTTTGCGAATTGGCTTGATGAGGGAACGAAACAATATTGTCTATCGTTTCTGCCTCGATCTGCTTTTTAGAACGACTAGAATAAGGATCAAAGGGAGGCTTTTCAAAACCAATCCGTTTTCCTAATACATTACGAAGTTGCACAAAAACAACAACCATAATAACAAGAGCTACGAAAAATACGACATCAAATTCCATGGGCGCTGTCAATCTCCAAACCTAAGATGATCTGTAATAAACATTGCTGTCAATATCATTTATCAATAAACATGTAAAATAGGGAATCTACCATTCAAATATTTTTATAACCTAATTTTAAAGTTTAAAGAGGATAGCTTCTATAATTTTCTGCTCCAATCCTTACAAAAGGGAATTTTCATGTGATTAAATCTTATCCTATAAATCCTCGTTTTTTTATCATTATCGTCCTCGGCGCTTTCTTAGTTGAAATTGCTGGTTTTATCTTTGTTGGGAAAGAAATTGGTATTTTGGCAACTTTGAGTCTGATCATTTTGACAACACTGGCTGGAAGTATTTTATTGCGAATTCAAGGGATTAACCTCTTAAAAAATATACAAAGTGAACTTATCCAAGGACGCACATTGGAGAACAATATCATCAATGATGCCCTCATTATTCTTGGTGCGATTTTGCTTATTCTTCCTGGATTCGTAAGCGATATTTTGGGAATATTACTTCTTATTAAACCAATCCGTTCTGCTGCTCGGCATTGCTTTTCATCACTTAGCAATAAAATGAACACCCATAATACCAACGCTAAAAATGAGTCTGAAACAATAATTGATCTTAAAGCAGAAGATTACCAAGTCTATAATACTACAGAATCTCCATGGCGTAAAAATGATGATAATCCTTGAAATGCAAAAAAACTGTAATGAACTAAAAAAATAATCAACACAAGGGGAACGTTCCTTGCAACCTTTTGCAAGGCGTGATAACCAGCTTTATCTTTAGATCTAAAATAGAAATACATACATTATGAGAGGTTCGTAATATGGCCGAAGGTGAAATTAATAACAGTGGTGGAGAGCCAATTTTTGCTGTATTAACCCAATATTTAAAAGATTTCTCGTTTGAGAACCCAAGTGCTCCTCGCTCACTGCACCCACGTGAAAAGGCACCGCAAATCGATATCAACATTAACGTCAATGCCAACCCAATTGGTGATGATAATTATGATGTCGTCCTATCTCTCTCCGTCAAAGCCAATGATGACACTGAAGTACTATTTCATGTAGAATTAATTTACGGTGGTGTTTTTCATCTTAAAAATATTCCACAAGAGCATGTTATGCCGCTCGTTTTTATTGAATGTCCCCGTCTCTTGTTCCCATTTGCTCGGCAAATCATATCTGATGCCACCCATAATGGCGGATTCCCACCTTTGTGGATTGATCCAATTGATTTTGCAGCCCTCTTTCAAAAACGCGTCGCTGAAGAACAAAAAAACAGCCAAGCACAACCATCCTAGAAATTTATTTCTTCAACAAAAAGGCCCTGAAGTATCAGAGGCCTTTCATTTTTTATAACTTCTTCGCATGATAAGCAGCGAGCGTTGCAATATTAACAACGTCCGTATCGCTTCCACTAAACGGTACAATTTGGATAGATCTTTCTAATCCTATCAAAATAGGGCCAATAATGGTTGCTTCCCCGAGTTCTTGTAACATTTTACTAGCAATGGAAGAGGCATGATATCCAGGCATCACTAAAATGTTAGCAGGTTCTGTTAATCCCATAAAAGGATACTGTTGCATCAACTTCAAATTAAGCGCCACATCAGCACTCATTTCTCCATCAAATTCAAAATCAACATTGCGTTCATGTAAAATATTAACAGCATCCTGAATATGCTGTGTAACCGATCCCTTCATGCAACCAAAAGTAGAAAATGCTACAAATGCCACCCTTGGTTGATATCCGAATCCACGAACAAAAGAAGCTGTCTGTTCCGCTATATCAGCAAGTTCTTCAGCGTTAGGATCCTCGTAAACAGCTGTATCTGCAATAAATACAGTTCGCCCACGGCAAACAGCCATTGAGATGCCAAGTAACCGTTCTTTTTGTTTTTCAGCTATCACGCGGCGAATATCAATCAATGCTGTTTCATAATTGCGTGTGACCCCTGTCACCATTGCATCAGCATCCCCTAATGCCACCATACAAGCAGCAAAATAATTGCGATCATTATTGATATGATGATGACAATCACGTAATAGCCAGCCTTGGCGTTGCATCTTTTTATAAAGATAATTCGCATAAGCATCCGTGCGACAAGAAAGCTTAGCATTCATGATAGAAATGCCTTCACGATGAAGATCAATACCAGCAATAGCAGCAGTTTCCTTAACTTGCTTTTCACGACCAATCAAAATCGCCTGCCCCAGTTTTTGATGAACGTAGGAAACAGCAGCTCGCATCACCTGCTCTTCTTCACCTTCTGCAAAGACAATTTGTTTTGGTGCTTGACGAACATGATTATAAACACCACGCATTACGGAGGAAATAGGATCACGTCTCGCATGCAAATCACGCTCATAAGCCTCTAAATCATCAATATGCTTTTGCGCAACACCACTTTCCATTGCCGCTTTTGCCACCGCTATTGAAACAACAGTAAACAAACGCGGATCAAAGGGGACAGGGATAATATAATTGGGACCAAATTTTAACCGCTTGCCATGATAAGCTTCCGCAACACTGTTAGGCACTTCCTCATGCGCCAACTGCGCAAGAGCCCTTGCAGCAGCAATTTTCATGTCTTCATTGATGACTGTCGCACGGACATCAAGTGCCCCACGAAAAATATAAGGAAAGCAAAGAACATTATTAATCTGATTTGGATAATCGGAACGACCTGTCGCTACAATGGCATCATGACGCACCTGCATAATTTCTTCCGGCGTAATTTCTGGATCAGGATTGGCCATAGCAAAAATGATCGGTTGAGGTGCCATCGATTTTACCATTTCAGGAGTAAGGGCGCCTTTAGCAGAAACCCCAAAAAACATGTCAGCGCCTTCCATTGCTTCAGCAAGAGTGCGTTTATCTGTTCGAATAGCATGAGCAGACTTCCACTGATTCATCCCCTCTTCACGACCTTCATAGACAACGCCCTTCGTATCACATAATATGATATTTTCAGGTTGAAATCCCATCGCCTTGATAAGCTCAATACAAGCAATCCCTGCAGAACCAGCACCATTACAAACTAATCGCGTATTTTGCATATCGCGTCCAGTTAAATATAAAGCATTGAGTACGCCAGCAGCTACAATGATCGCTGTACCATGTTGATCATCGTGAAAAACTGGAATATTCATTATCTCGCGTAGGCGACTTTCAATAATAAAACACTCAGGTGCTTTAATATCTTCAAGATTTATGCCACCAAAAGAGGGCTCTAAATAACGTACTAAATTGATAAAACTTTCCGTGTCATTCGTATCAATTTCCAGATCAATGGAATCAATATCCGCAAAGCGCTTAAAAAGTACTGCTTTGCCTTCCATAACCGGCTTAGATGCTAGTGCACCTAAATTGCCCAAACCCAAAATAGCTGTTCCATTTGATATAACAGCAACGAGATTGCCTTTTGCTGTATAATCATAAGCTAACGCTGGATTTTGCGCAATTGCTTTAACCGGAACAGCAACACCTGGTGAATAAGCAAGTGCTAAATCACGTTGCGTTGCCATGGATTTTGTTGCAACAATTTCAAGTTTGCCTGGTCGACCACGACTATGAAAATCAAGGGCTTCTCGCTCACTGGTACTATAAACCGTCTGATGCGTTTTCTGATCATGCTTACTTTTTTTCATTGCACTTCATTTTCTCCCAAAACAGTGTAAATTCTGTTCAATAATGTTTTTCATTATCCGATTTTAAAATTTGATTTGTACGCTAGAATCTGTTCATGCGTTTCAATTCAAAGATAATAGAGATAATGAAGATAAACATTGAAGTAAACAAAAAAGGGCTTCAAAGCCTCACTTGAATAAAACGAGCACGTAAAAATGGATAATAAGAGCAACCATAAAAATGATTTAATCCCACAGCTCGCATCTTCATCTCCTCCTCGTCAAGAACGCCTTACACCGATGATGGAGCAATATATAGAAATCAAAGCAGTTAATAACGATTCTCTGCTCTTTTACCGTATGGGTGATTTCTATGAATTATTTTTTAATGATGCAATCGAAGCGGCTCAGGCTTTAGGAATCACACTCACAACACGCGGAAAACATTTAGGTGAAGATATTCCTATGTGTGGTGTTCCCGTTCATGCTGCAGATGATTATTTGCAAAAACTTATCGCCTGCGGTTATCGTGTTGCCGTTTGTGAACAGACAGAAAATCCCGCGGAAGCTAAAAAGCGTGGTTCAAAATCAGTTGTTCAGCGCGATGTCGTGCGCCTTGTCACACCCGGAACCATAACAGAAGAAAAGCTTCTTGATCCAACACGCGCAAATTATCTGATGACGCTTGCTCGCATTAAAAACAGCGAAGGAGAAGAATTTGCTCTTTCTTGGATTGATATCTCAACAGGTATATTTCGTGTAACAGAAAGCCGCCATGAAAAACTTTTAGCAGACATTATGCGCGTGGATCCACAAGAAATCATTGTAGCTGACTCTTTTTTTCATGATAAAGCACATAAATCACTTTTTAATGCTCTTGATCGTATCGCTTCACCGCAACCGACCAATCTTTTTGACACAATCACTGCTGAACGCGATATTTGCAATTATTTTAAACTCTCAACCCTTGAAGGTGTTGCTGATTATTCACGTCCAGAACTTTCTGCAATCGCTGCTGCTATTCGTTATATCGAAAAAACGCAAATTACTCATCGCCCTCCTCTCATGCGCCCTGAGCGCCAAAACGAAAGTGCTACCCTTTTTATTGATGCCGCAACCAGACTGAGTCTTGAGCTTGTTCGAACCACATCCGGTCAACGTGATGGAAGCTTACTAAAAGCCATTGATCGTACTGTAACAGGAGGAGGATCACGCCTTCTCGTTGATCGTCTCATCGCTCCTCTCACTACGCCTTCAGCTATTGATAAACGCTTGGACTCGATTGCATTTTTTCTGCGCAATACTTCTCTTGCAGAAGCTATAAAGCTCATCTTGAAAGGGGGACCAGATATGCCCCGCGCAGTTTCACGTTTGGCTCTTGGACGAGGAGGACCACGTGATATGGCCGCAATCCAACGCGGCTTTGAAATCATTGGTGAACTTAATCAGCTTCTTAATAATGAATTGCTTCCAGAGGAAATAAGTGATGTGCAAGAAGTATTCTCACATTTACCCACTGCCTTGCATTTGCATTTAGAACAAGCATTGGCTGATGATCTCCCTCTGCTTAAACGTGATGGTGGTTTTATTCGTCCCCATTATCACCAAGAACTCGATGAAATGCGCGCTTTACGCGATGAATCACGCCGTGTTATTGCCGAACTTCAAGCAAAATATGCCCAAGAAACAGATATTAAAACACTCAAAATAAAACATAACAATATCCTAGGTTATTTCATTGAAGTAACCAATTTACAAGCATCAGCTCTCACCAATACCCCGCAAGCAAAAGCCCGTTTTATTCACCGACAAACAATGGCAAACGCTATGCGTTTTACCACCACTGAACTTGCTGAACTGGAAAGCCGTATTGCCCATGCTGCTAACCACGCACTGACCCTTGAGCTGGAAATCTTTGATACTCTTGTTCATGAAATTACCGAGCAGGTTGATTTCATCCGTAAAGCTGCCGAAGCGCTTGCTATTTTGGATGTCTCCGTTGCATTAGCATATCTTGCTGAAGAACAAGGATATTGTCGTCCTAAAATTGATCAGTCACTTACCTTTCATATCACGGCAGGGCGTCACCCTGTCGTAGAGCAAGCACTACGTAAGCAAGCAGCAGAACCCTTTGTTGCCAATAATTGTGATCTCTCTGTGCAAAACAATCATCAATATGCAGCAATCTGGCTCTTGACAGGCCCAAACATGGGAGGAAAATCAACTTTCTTACGGCAAAATGCTCTCATCGCGATTATGGCGCAAATGGGTTCTTTTGTTCCAGCAACTTCAGCGCATATTGGCGTTGTTGATCGTTTATTTAGTCGTGTTGGTGCTTCTGATGATCTTGCACGAGGACGCTCAACCTTTATGATGGAAATGGTCGAAACAGCAACGATTCTTAATCATGCAAGTCATCATTCCCTTGTTATTCTCGATGAAATCGGACGGGGCACATCAACTTTTGATGGACTTTCAATTGCTTGGGCAGCCGTTGAATATCTTCACGAAGTTAACCACTGTCGCGCTATTCTTGCCACACATTTTCATGAAATGACAGCCCTTACCGAAAAACTTGATCGCCTTCATAATGTAACAATGAAAGTCAAAAATTGGGATGGCGATGTGGTTTTTCTTCATGAAGTTACGCCAGGAGCTGCTGACAGATCCTATGGAGTGCAAGTTGCAAAGCTTGCGGGACTTCCCGCAGCGGTTATTACACGTGCTACAAATGTTCTACACCAATTAGAACAAAGTGAAATGGCTGGAAAAGGACATAAACTCATTGATGATTTACCGCTCTTTTCCCTTAAAGAAACAACTGTCACCGATGAAAAAACAGATAAATATTGCGCGATTCACGAAGCCTTAAAAAATATTCATCCTGATGAGTTATCACCTAAAGAAGCTTTAAACGAACTCTATCGCCTCAAACAACTTGAAAAACAATCATCTCTTTAATAACAACTCAAACAATATATCATTTACGCATTGTTTTTAGCTTTTATCAGTTATTTTCTCTTAGCATTTCTTTTGTCACTGAGTAGTCATAATAAGCATAACCCCTCTATAGAAAGAAATAGAAAGAGCTTATATATTGTATTTCCTAGAATCGATTGTTTCACCTTCTAATGAAAGAGAAATGAAATCTATCCCTCCTAAAATCACATCACTCTATCTCTATCCGTTTCTAAAAACTCTCACTCATTAAAATAATCCAGAAAACAGCTTAGAATATTAAGCATGTAAGAAATCTTCCCCTCCCCATGCATCTTTTACAAACTGAATTCTTCACCCTAATTAAATGCTACGAACTGCACCCTTAGCAGCAGAAGTTGTCATAGCGGCATAAGCTTTAAGCGCCTTTGAAACTTTACGCTTACGCTCCTCAACCGGCTGCCAAGCAGCTTTTCCTTTTTCTTCCATTTTGGCACGACGGCGCATAATCTCAATATCATCTACCAACATATGAATAGTACGATTAGGAATATCAATCTCTATGATATCACCCTCTTCCACCAAAGCAATTGTACCTCCTTCCGCAGCCTCTGGAGAAATATGCCCGATAGAAAGCCCTGAACTCCCCCCTGAAAAACGACCATCCGTTATAAGCGCACAAACCTTCCCTAATCCTTTAGATTTGAGATAACTTGTTGGATAGAGCATCTCTTGCATTCCAGGTCCACCACGTGGACCTTCATAACGGATTAAAACGATATCACCTGAGTTAATTTCATCATTTAAGATTGCTGAAACAGCTGAATCTTGACTTTCGAAAATTCTTGCTGGACCTTTAAAAGTTAAAATTGACTGATCAACACCTGCTGTTTTTACAATGCAACCATCTTCTGCAAGATTTCCATAAAGAACGGCTAATCCTCCATCTTGCGAATACGCATGTTCCCTATCACGAATCACACCTTTTTCACGATCAAGGTCAAGGGTATCATAGCGGCAAAATTGACTAAACGCTATTTGCGTTGGAACTCCGCCTGGGGCTGCACGATAAAATTCATGAACCGTTTGTTCATGTGTCTGTTTCACATCCCAGTGGCAAAGAGCTTCTTTCATCGTTTTCGCATGAACCGTATAAGCGGATGTATCAATGAGTCCAGCCGCATCTAATTCCCCTAAAAGTCCCATAATACCACCAGCACGATGAACATCTTCCATATGCACATTCACAACAGAAGGTGCAACCTTACACAAAACAGGAACACGACGTGAAAGCTGATCAATATCCGACATGGTAAAATCCACTTCACCTTCTTGCGCCGCTGCTAAAAGATGCAAAACAGTATTGGTTGATCCCCCCATGGCAATATCCACAGCCATTGCATTTTCAAAAGCCTTGCGTGAAGCAATAGAACGCGGCAGAACTCTCTCATCATCTTGTTCATAATAACGCTTAACCAATGTCACAATTCGTCGTCCAGCTTCTTCAAAAAGTATCCGACGATCTGAATGCGTCGCTAGCACTGATCCATTTCCGGGAAGCGAAAGCCCTAATGCCTCGGTCAAACAATTCATAGAATTAGCGGTAAACATTCCTGAACAAGAGCCACATGTAGGACAAGCAGCACGCTCCATTTCAGCAACTTCTTCCTCTGAATTATTTTCAGAAGCCGCAGCAATCATGGCATCAACGAGATCAACAGCAAAATCTTGACCTTTCCATTTAATCTTACCTGCCTCCATAGGACCCCCTGAAACGAAAATTGTTGGAATATTTAAGCGTAAAGAAGCCATCAACATACCAGGCGTAATTTTGTCACAATTGGAAATACAAACAAGTGCATCAGCACAATGGGCATTGACCATATATTCAACAGAATCTGCAATGATTTCACGTGAAGGCAAAGAATAGAGCATTCCATCATGCCCCATTGCTATTCCATCATCTACAGCAATGGTATTAAACTCTTTCGCAACACCGCCAGCAAAAGCTATTTCTTGTGCTACCAATTGCCCAAGATCTTTTAAATGAACATGTCCTGGCACAAATTGTGTGAAAGAATTCGCAATGGCAATAATAGGTTTGCCAAAATCAGCATCTTTCATTCCTGTTGCACGCCAAAGGCCACGTGCCCCTGCCATGTTGCGCCCATGGGTCGATATTCTTGAACGGTAAGAAGGCATTATTTTTTCCCCTCAAATAACTCCATTTTCCCTGTTGTGCTGCAAGCTAACCTTAAAAACAAGAGCTCTCGCGCACGAATAAAGAATTATGTCTCAATAGAGACATTTAAATCACAAAATTGAAACCACGTATCAGCCCTGTTTTACAGCCCTTGTTTATAGTCTAATCAAGCCCTTTAGGCTTTCCAATAAAACTTTATTCAAAAAAATGATCTCGGGATCATTCATAGAACTAATAATTGCTGCCCCTCAAACTGCATCAAACCTTTAAAATCTAGGCAATACCGGAATAGATGTCCGCTTGATTATGGGAACAATTGTTCCTTATCATATAAAACAACCTTTATCGGTAATACCTCTCTCTCCAGATGCTTATTTTTCTATGCATAGTGATAAAACCAGCACGCGTTTTTGTGCGCACCATAAAAATAGCACTAACCTACTTTTTGCATGACAATAAAATTCTATGAATATTGCATAGCATAAAGACGCATAATGGATAACCGCAAATAGGTGAACTATGGAGTCGTTGAAAAAGAGCAGAAAAGAAATGCTAAAGGTATCATAGCACTCTCAATCAGCGCATCAGCTTCTTTTAAAAACTAATGCCCGACTAAACGAAACGCTATAATTTTTCTGAGGTCTTTTTACAGTCTTTTTGGTGGAGCTAAGCGGGATCGAACCGCTGACCTCTTGCATGCCATGCAAGCGCTCTCCCAGCTGAGCTATAGCCCCACATAAAGATGAATTCTCCCCTGTCGCTAAATAATCGTAAGAATTTTTTAAAACGAGAAAAATCGAAGATCAAGAAAAATTCGCATTCAATGAAAAGAATGCCCTTTCTTTTCTCTTAAGAATCGTCATCCTTAGAAACACCACCTCCAAGAATACCGGTAACGTCATCATCCTCGTCGTCTTCATCGTGAGATAAAAACGTGTCATCATCATCACCAAGATCCACATCACTATCTTCCAAATCAGGAATATCATCATCTTTAGAATCATCCCCGTCTTCTTCAAGAAGCATAAAGGCAGATTTTTCAAGCGCTGTATCAAGTTCTTCAGTATCAACTTCTTCCTCACTACTCGCTTCAGCTGCCGCAACTTCAAAATAAGAACGCGGATAAGAAATCCCCGTATAAGGCGATACAATAGGATCGCGATTAAGATCATAAAATTTTTTTCCCGTTTCCGGGTCAACACGTTTGGTTCCAAGTTCCTGTTTTGCCATGGACCGTGCCTCTTTTGTTAGCTATCATTCATTAAAGACAAATTTTATGCTCCTTAATCGAAAGACAATGCCTTTGTCAAAGATAAATACGTCATTCCACACGGATTTTCTCATGACGCTTCTCAAAGCATATGCTAAAGGATGCATAACCTTGTAAAATTCAGATGAAATAAATAGAACTTCTATGCAAAAAGCAATACCCATAACTTCCTACCAATCTACCAGTCTTTCTGGCAGAATTGTAATACCAGGCGATAAATCAATCTCACATCGATCCCTTATATTGGGAGGATTAGCAAGTGGTGAAACACATATCCACGGATTGCTTGAAAGCGATGACGTTCTCAATACAGCTGCTGCTATGCAAGCTATGGGGGCCTGCATTCATAGAAAAGATGATCTCTGGATTATTCGAGGAACTGGAAATGGCTGTCTCTTGGCTGCACAAAAACCTTTAGATTTCGGCAATGCCGGCACAGGTGCCCGCTTGGTTATGGGGATGGTTGGTCCTTATCATATGAAAACAACCTTTATCGGTGATGCCTCTCTTTCCAAACGCCCAATGGGACGTATTTTGGACCCACTACGATTAATGGGTGTTGAAATTGAAGCAACACACGGTAACCGTCTCCCTTTAACGCTCTATGGCCCGAAAATGGCTAACCCGATTCGCTACCGTATTCCAATGGCTTCCGCCCAAGTTAAATCAGCAATCCTACTTGCTGGCCTCAACACCGCAGGTACAACAACTGTTATTGAACCGATTCTCACACGGGATCATACGGAAAAAATGTTAAAAGCGTTTGGTGCTGAACTTGAAATAGAAACAGATGCAGAAGGAACACGTTTTATCCATCTTAGTGGTCAACCACATCTTACTGGACAAACGATTTATATTCCGGGCGATCCCTCTTCTGCAGCTTTTCCACTTATCGCCGCCCTTCTTGTAGAAGATTCTGATATCACCATTGAAAATGTACTCATAAACAACTCTCGAATGGGGCTTATCGAAACATTGTGGGAAATGGGTGCTCAAATTGAACTTTTGAACCAGCGTCAAACAGGTGGCGAAGATATTGCCGATCTGCGAGTCAAATCATCAATGCTAAAAGGGGTAACTGTGCCCAAAGAACGAGCCCCATCAATGATTGATGAATATCCAGCTTTGGCAGTAGCAGCAGCCTTTGCTGAAGGCAAAACCGTTATGCTAGGAATTGAAGAATTGCGTGTTAAAGAATCAGATCGACTGTCTGCAATTGCTCAAGGACTAAAAATTAATAACGTGGATTGTGAAGAAGGTATAAATTTTCTCATTGTTCATGGAAAAAGCTCCGCAAAAGGGGTTGGTGGTGGACACGTCACCACACATCTTGATCATCGAATTGCCATGTCTTTTCTTATCTTTGGACTGGTGTCAGAAAAACCTGTTACCATTGATGATAAACGAATGATCGCTACCAGCTTTCCAGAATTTATCCCTTTTATGCAAAAACTGGGGGGAAAAATTTCTTGAAACCTTTTGTTATAGCAATTGATGGGCCAGCAGCCTCAGGAAAAGGAACACTAGCACGAAAAATTGCTACGCATTATCGTCTTCGCTATCTCGATACTGGTCTCACTTATCGCGGTGTTGCTTATGCACTGTTACAACAAAAATTGACTCTTGATGATGAAAAAAGTGCTCTCGCTTGTGCTAAAGAACTCGATTTTAACACTTTAAATCCAACTGTTCTTTCTTCTCATGAACTTGGTGAAGCCGCTTCAAAAATAGCAATTATCCCAACAGTACGTGAAATTCTTGTTGCCAAACAACGTGATTTTACTAAAATTTTACCTGGCAGCGTACTTGATGGTCGCGATATTGGCACTGTTGTCTGCCCCGATGCTGATGTTAAACTTTATGTTCTAGCCAATGTTCAAACACGCGCACAACGTCGCTATCAAGAAATTTTAAAAAAAGGCATTCAAGCAGATTATCATGAAATCCTAGCTCAACTTGAGCAACGTGATAGTCGCGATATAACCCGCAAACAAAGCCCTTTAAAAGCGGCAAACAACGCCCACTTGCTTGATACGTCAGAATTGAGTATAGAAACGGCATTTACAATTGCATGCGCTTTTATTGATCCGATCATAAAAACGCGTATAATTAAATAAAGTCGTCAAGGTAATTTCCGGCCAAGCGCTAATTTTTCTTCCTGTATTAAGAAAAAAGGCAGAAAGTTACCCCGTATCAACACTAACCTAGCGCTTATACCTTGATAGTTAAGGTATGTATCAGGAGTTCTTATGTCACAATACAATCCTACAACAGCGGATTTCGAAGCCCTTTTAATGGAATCTTTCCAAACAAATGATCTTAATGAAGGATCCGTTGTTAAAGGCCGTATCATTGCAATCGAAAAAGACATGGCCATTATTGATGCTGGACTTAAAGTCGAAGGACGTATTCCACTCAAAGAATTTGGAGCTAAAGGAAAAGACGGTTCTTTACAAGTTGGAGATGAAGTCGAAGTTTATATTGAACGCATTGAAAATGCGATGGGTGAAGCTGTTCTATCACGTGAAAAAGCGCGGCGCGAAGAAAGCTGGATTCGTTTAGAAGAAAAGTTCAATGCTGGTACACGCGTCGATGGTGTTATCTTTAGCCAAGTAAAAGGAGGCTTTACAGTCGATCTCGATGGTGCTGTTGCTTTCTTGCCTCGCAGCCAAGTTGATATTCGCCCCATTCGCGATGTTTCACCTCTCATGCATAATTCACAGTCTTTTGAAATTTTGAAAATGGATCGTCGTCGTGGCAATATCGTTGTCTCACGCCGTACTGTCTTAGAGGAAAGCAGAGCAGAGCAACGTTCAGAAATCGTCCAAAATCTTGAAGAAAACCAAATCGTTGAAGGTGTGGTTAAGAATATCACCGATTATGGTGCTTTTGTTGATCTTGGTGGGATTGATGGTCTCTTACATGTCACTGATATGGCGTGGCGACGTGTTAATCATCCATCTGAAATCCTTACAATTGGTCAAACGATTAAAGTTCAAATCATTCGCATCAATCAAGATACGCATCGTATTTCTCTTGGAATGAAACAACTTGAAAATGATCCTTGGGAAACCATCAGCGCCAGATATCCAATTGGTAAAAAAATTACTGGTGCTGTTACCAACATTACTGATTATGGTGGTTTTGTTGAAATCGAACCAGGAATTGAAGGACTGATCCATGTTTCCGAAATGAGTTGGACCAAGAAAAACGTTCATCCTGGAAAAATTCTATCCACATCACAAGAAGTAGAAGTTGTGGTTCTTGAAATTGATCCTTCTAAACGACGTATTTCTCTTGGTTTAAAACAAACATTTGAAAATCCATGGGTCGCTTTTGCTAATAAATTTCCTGTGAATTCGCAAATCGAAGGAGAAGTCAAAAATAAAACAGAATTTGGTCTCTTCATCGGGCTTGAAGGCGATGTTGATGGTATGGTTCACCTCTCCGATCTCGATTGGAATCGTCCTGGTGAACAGGTCATTGATACTTACAATAAAGGTGATATCGTTAAAGCCGTGGTTCTTGATGTTGACATTGAGAAAGAACGCATCTCTCTGGGAATCAAACAACTTTCCAGTGATAAAGTTGGAGAGGCAGCAGCAGCGGGTGAACTTCGCAAAGGTGCTGTTGTGACGTGCGAAGTTACTGGAATCAATGATAATGGCGTTAATGTAAAATTGGTTGACCATAATCTTGAAACAATCATTCGTCGTGCTGATTTAGCACGTGATCGTGACGAACAACGTCCTGAACGTTTTGCTATTGGTCAAAAAGTTGATGCCCGCATTACTGCATTCGATAAGAAAACACGCAAACTTTCAGTTTCCATTAAAGCTTTAGAAATTGCAGAAGAAAAAGAAGCTGTAGCTCAATATGGCTCAACAGATTCTGGTGCTTCTCTTGGTGATATTCTTGGTGCAGCTTTAAAAAAGCAAGAACAAGAATAGTGGATTAAGAGTTATAGTTGAAAGTAAGGCCGCTCGTTTTTCTAGCGGCCTTTTTATTCTTTAATATCACCTTCTTAGTTCTTCAATCATCTGATCAAAAAATTGCAAACACTTCCAAATAAAAATAAAAAGTTTATTATTAAAATAAAATGCCAACAGCCTGTTGAATAAAAAAGAAACCGCATCATTAAATGGCAATATTATATTATGGCACCTAAAATATCTTTTATGAAGTGTTTTTTTTCTCAAAAAACAAAAGCCCGCTATCTTGCTAAAACTAGTTTTCCTATTCGTTCAACTTATAAATCCGAAGAAGAACTTTATAAATTAGGCCATGATATAGCCTCTGGAAAAGAAATTTTACTTCCTGAATATGAAAGGGAAAATAATTTTCGTAAACGCTTGATCGAAAATGCCAAATTTATTCTTTATGCTTTTCACAGCAGCGATGTTGCTTCTCGTAACAATGAAACGATTGCACCCTCTGCTCAATGGCTTATTGATAATCATTATACCATTGATAAAACCATACAACAGCTGCGCTGCAACTTCCCACAATCTTTCATCAAGCAGCTTCCCCTTTATAAAAAAAAAGCTGAAATTCCACGCGTTTTTGTTATAGCTTGGCTTTATATTGCGCATACAGATAGCAGATTTTTGCAAGAAACATTCACCGCTATAGTCAATGGATTTCAAGAAATTTGTAACCTTACAATTGGTGAATTGTGGGCTCTACCTTCTGTCGTACGTATGCTGTTAATTGAAAATGTTCGCCGTATTTCATTGCGTATTGAGAAAACACAGCATATGCGTCATCTCGCTAATCAGGTGGCCGACAAAATTGCTCTTGCAGAAAATGAAATCAAATTACACAGTCTTTTCACTCTTTATGAAGAATTAACCGCAGATTCAACCTTTTCAGCTCATTTATTCTACCGTTTACGAGGCGCTTCTGTCGATTCAATAGTGGCATTAAATTGGCTTGAAAAACAATTGCATCGTCAAGGTAGTAGTCCAGAAATTGCAACCGCCGATGAACATACCCGTCAAGCAGCAGATGGTGTAACCATGGGCAATATTATTCGTGCCCTCAAAACTATTGATGATGTTGATTGGACAGTGTGGTTTGAAAGCGTAAGTTCTGTTGACTCTGTCTTGCGTGAAAATAGCGAATTTTCTGAAATCGATTCTCATTCACGCAATATCTATCGACAAGTGATTGAAACAGTTGCACGCCGTTCCTCTCTCAGCGAGGTTGAAGTTGCGCGTAAAGCTTTAGAATTAACACTCTCAGCCTCTAAATATAATTCTCATCATAACAGTTCTTCTATTGGATGGTATCTGATCGAAGATGGGCGTTATACTTTTGAAAAAGCTTGTGGATACTCTCCATCCCTTTTTATAAAATGGATGCGTGCCTACCGTCGCTTGAAAATAGGAACCATTGCAATTCCTGTTTCTCTTTTAACGCTCGCTCTTTTACTGACAGTCTACGTTTTATTACAGACATCAGGCTTAACTCCGTTGAGGGCAATTCTTTTTACAGCCTTAGCGGTTTTTCCTGCCATGGATGCTGCTTTCTCTCTCTTTAATACTCTTGTTTCATGGTTTACTCCATCAAAACAGCTTATTGGTTATGAGTATAAAGAAGGTATTCCAAAACACGCGCGCACAATGGTTGTTGTTCCTACTTTAATCACATCACGTGATTACATTGATGAGCAAGTGCATAATCTTGAAGTGCACTATCTTTCTAATCCAAAAGGCGCCATTCATTTCGCTCTTATTACGGATTGGAGTGATGCTTCATTAGAAGAAACACAAGATGATCTTGATCTGCTACACTATGCGCAAAATAGTATCGCTAAACTTAATCATCGTTATCGACGTGATGATATCCCCCTCTTTTTTCTTTTACACCGTCGGCGTCTTTATAATGCCAGCGAAAAATGTTGGATGGGGTGGGAACGTAAACGTGGTAAACTCTATGAGCTTAATCTCTTATTAAGAGGAGATAAAAATACAAGCTTCTACGCTCCAGATCCACAGCTTCCCATGGATTGCCGTTTCATTATGACTTTGGATTCAGACACACGTCTTACCCCTGAAAGCATTACAAAACTTGTTGGAAAACTTAATCATCCACTCAACTCTCCCATTTTTGATCTCCAAAATGAGAGAGTTGTAAAAGGTTACAGCATTTTACAACCCCGTATCACACCTTCTCTTACTACAGGAAAAGAAACATCAATTCTGCAAAGAATTTTTTCTACCAATCGTGGCATTGATCCTTACGTCTTTGCTGTATCTGATACCTATCAAGATCTTTTAGGAGAAGGAACTTTCACCGGTAAAGGTCTTTATAACATTGATGCATTTAAAAAAGCACTTCATGGAAAAATTAAAGAAAATACTGTTCTCAGTCATGATCTTTTAGAAGGAAGTTACGCACGTACCGCACTCGCGACTGACGTAGAAATAATTGAAGATTACCCAACAGCCTATAATGTCGATGTTACCCGTCACCACCGTTGGATTCGTGGTGACTGGCAGCTATTACCCTACCTCTTACATTGGCGTCAAATTAACCTTATCACTCGCTGGAAAATGCAGGATAATCTACGCCGTTCTCTCACACCATTTATGTGGCTCATCGCAGCAATCGCAGGGTGGTCTCTTTTACCGTTAAAGGCAGCTGTTGTCTGGCAAATATTCTTGCTGCTTAGTCTCTTCATCTCCCCAATTTTGGGTGTGTTTCAAACCATCATTCCTTCTAGCCTTAATCATTCTTGGCGTGGATACCTTCAATCAATTTTGAGCAAAATTGCTTTTACAGCCGCAGAGATATTCCTTAAAACCACGTTTATTGCCCATTCAGCTTATTTCATGACTGATGCAATCATCCGCACACTTTACCGCATGTTGATTTCAAAACAACATCTGCTTGAATGGAAAACCTCCGCCGCCACAAAATCTATTCCTAATAGTTTAGACTTCTATGTCCTTACAATGTGGCCAGCATCACTTATCGGAATTATTGCTATAACACTACCTATGCTTTCACATTCCCCAGCAAGCTTTGTCGCCTTACCCTTTGGACTAGCATGGTTTTTCTCACCCTTCATTGCATGGATTGTTAGCCAACCATTAACATCTCAAGATACCCTTGATATATCTTCAAACGATAAAAAAACACTCCGACGTATTGCACGAAGGACTTGGCTTTATTATGCAACCTTTGTTAATGCAGAAAATAATCATTTACCACCCGATAATTTCCAAGAAGACCCCAAACCTGTCGTTGCTCAACGCACTTCACCTACAAATATTGGCGTTTATCTTCTTTCCACTATTGCAGCACGTGATTTTGGCTGGATTAGTTTCGAAGAGACCATTACACGCATCGAATGCACTTTAAGCACTCTCGCAAAAATGGAAAAATTTCGTGGTCATCTCTATAATTGGTATGCAACTGATACACTCAAACCTCTCTTGCCAACCTATGTTTCAACTGTCGATTCAGGAAACCTTGCCGGCCACTTGGTAACGCTCTCTTCTGCTTTAAGTGAATGGGCTAAAGCACCTCATATTTTTTTGCAAAGTGATCTAGCAGGTTTATTTGATGTTAAAGATATTCTTGAAGAAACTCTCAAAGAGATTCCAGAGGATCGAAATATTTTACACCCCTTACGTCAACAAACTGAAGAGCGTATAGCTCATTTTCATTGCGCTATTAAGTCTCTCATAGAAAATCCAAACGCTATTCCTTTTCGCACCATTAACCTCTCACGTGCAGCTCGTGATATTGTCCACTTAGCAGCCAAACTGGATCAAGAAATCCAAACAGCAGAATCCGCACGCACGCTCTCTTGGGCTAAATGCCTTGTAGAAACCTGCGAAGCTCATCATCATGATGCTACCGGTGATTATGATAACGAAAAAATACGCCAAAAATTAAACACTTTAGCTGCAAATGCACGACAAATAGCCTTTGATATGGAATTTGACTTTTTAGAACAGCCTGAACGGCAACTCTTATCTATTGGCTATCGTGTTCAGGAAAATAAACTTGATGAAAGCTGTTATGACCTTCTCGCTTCAGAAGCTCGTCTCGCAAGTCTTTTTGCAATCGCAAAAGGCGATATCAAATTCAAACATTGGTTTCATCTTGGCCGATTGCTCATCCCGGTTGGTTGGAGAGGAGCCCTCTTATCATGGTCTGGATCCATGTTCGAATATTTGATGCCATCTCTCATCATGCGTGAACCCTCAGGATCAATACTGGATCAAACTAATCGATTAATTATTCGTCATCAAATACAATACGCCCGCGAACGAAGATTGCCATGGGGTATTTCAGAAGCCGCATTTAACGCTCGCGATCATTTAATGAATTACCAATACGCCAGTTTTGGAGATCCGAAACTCGGACTGCAACGCGGTCTTTCACGCAATGCAGTTATTGCTCCTTACGCAAGCCTTTTAGCAGCACAATACATGCCAACACACGCCGTAAAAAATTTAAAACGGCTGCGTGACCTTGGAGCCTTAGGAACATATGGCTATTATGACTCTGTAGATTTTACTCCTTCACGTGTGCAAAAAGGAGAAAAATACGCCATTGTACGTAATTATTATGCACACCATCATGGCATGTCAATTCTTGCTATCAACAATGTCATTTTCGAAGGACAGATGCGTAATCGCTTTCATCGTGATCCCGTTATTGAAGCAACACAATTGTTATTACAAGAAAGAGCTCCGCGTCAAATTCCTGTCATTCACACAAAAACGACCAATCCCACGCACAATAAATCCCAAGAGTTTGATAACGTTCCTACGCGCATTATCACTAACCCGCTTCTCAAACCTCGCGCAACTTTGCTTCTATCAAATGGTCTTTATTCTACAATGTTAACAGCGAATGGTTCCGGTTATAGCCGTTGGCATGATTACATGATCACGCGTTTTATTCCTGATATTGCAGAAGATCAACAAGGTACTTTATTCTTCCTGCGCGATACACATAGTGGACGCTGGTGGTCTGTAACTGGTGAACCAACACGCGTTGCTGAAGAAGAAACGATTAGCATTTTTACAGATGAAAAAGCTGAATATATGAAAATGGTTGATGGTATCATATCAACACTTGAATGTCTCGTTACATCCGAAAATGATGGTGAAGGTCGACGTCTCCAGCTTATGAACACAACCAACAAAGATCGCCTGATTGAAGTTACCTCTTATGGTGAATTAGCGCTCGCAACAATGGATACTGATTGCATCCATCCTATTTTTTCACGTATGTTTATAGAAACAGAAATTGCTGATTCAGGAGGAACAATTTTTGCCAAAAGACGCAAACGCGCGCCTAATGATCCCGAGATCCATATAACCCATTTTGTCACCAATAAAGCTGGAACCATTCCAGAAGCAGAATCTGAAACCGACCGTTCTCTGTTTATAGGCCGTGGCCGATCTATTCGCCGACCGGCTGCATTTGATAAAAATGCTCGTTTTAGCGGTAGCCAAGGCTGCGTTCTAGATCCAATCATCTCACTGCGCTGCCGTATAAAAATTCCCGCACATGAAAAAACTGAACTCATTTTTTGGACTTTTGCTTCCAATTCAAAAGAAATGCTGCAAAATCATGTGAAACATTATCGACAACCCAACATGTTCCAGCGAGAATTTTCAATGGCATGGACACGTTCACAAGTTGCATTATACCAGAGCGGCATCCACCCTAGAGAAGCCATTACTTATCAAAAATATGCAACATCACTCATCTATCCAGACCGCACATGGCGCCTCCCTCCCGAAATATTAGCAAAAACTCTTGGCAAACAATCTGACCTTTGGCCAATGTCCCTTTCAGGAGACAATCCTATCTGCCTTTTAAGGTTAGATAATGAAATGGATATAACTGTACTTCGTGAGCTCCTCAAAGCACACGAATATTGGCGTACGCGTGGGTTGATTATTGATCTGGTTATTTTGAATGAGCAAGCATTTTCTTATATACAAGATACGCAACGCGCTATTGAATGGGTATGCGAGTCTTATCGTCACCATACGAACGAAACCAATGAGCGCCAACATATTTTCACGCTTCGGCGTGATCAAATGAATGAACAGAGTTTTAAGACGCTTCTTGCATCGGCCCGGATTATTCTTCATGCCCAAAATGGATCTTTGTCTGAACAGCTCAAACGTATGGAAAATATTGATTCTGATTTGGCTGCCCGCAATAGCAATCAAGAATTGAATAATAAACTAGGCCACAGCCAATATGACAAAAGAAGGCAAGTAGCAACACTAACCGAGCCAAAGCCGTTTACTTCTATTGGTCTTATCAGCCTCCAAAAAAACTCACTCCATCCTGCTAATGGACAAGATCTAAAATATTGGAATGGTTATGGCGGTTTTAATCATTATAATCATTACGTCGTGCGTCTTAAAGGACACACAAACACACCACATCCGTGGATTAACGTCATTGCTAATAACAGCTTTGGCTTCCACGTATCAGCTGAAGGAGAAATTTTCACATGGTCCAATAATAGCCGTGATTACCAGTTGACACCTTGGACTAATGATCCCATTTCTAACCGTCCAGGGGAAGCACTTTACCTTGTCGACCGCTTGTCTTTAAAACGTTTCTCCCCCATTTCTGCCGTTGAATGTGATGAAAACGTTATTTATGAAACTTGCCATGGTTTTGGATTCTCAACCTTTAAATCTATACACTCAGAAATCGCATTAGAACTTACCCATACAGTTGATCTGAAAAAACCAATTCGCCTTTCACGCCTTATCATCAAAAATGAAGGGAAAACGCCACGAAGCTTACGTCTCTATAATTACGTTGAATGGGTTTTAGGGAATGTTCGTACAAAATACGCCCCCTTTATCATTCCCTATTATGATCCAAAACGTGGTGCACATTTTATTCAGAATCCCTATAAAATTGAAACATCTCAACAAGTTGCATTTTTATCAGCATCCGAAATACCAACCAGCTTTACGACAGATCGTCTCGAATTTATTGGCTCTACAGGAACAGTCAAGCATCCACGTGCACTCCGTCAAGCGGGAGCGCTTTCAAATACAGTTGAAGTAGGTTGCGATCCTTGCTCAGCATTAGCCTATGATATTGATCTAGCACCTAACCAAACAAAAGAGATTATCTTCTATCTTGGTAATGCTGAAAACATGCAAGAAGCTAAAAAATTGCTGGACCATATACGTGTAAAGGATTTTAATATTCTGCTTGCACAACAAAAACAACAATGGAACGATTTCGTTTCTCCACTCCAAGTCAAAACACCGGATCCCTCTTTTGATATTATGGTCAATCATTGGCTCCCTTATCAAATCTATGGCTGCCGTATTATGGCACGTGCAGCTTTTTATCAAGCCAGTGGCGCATTCGGCTTCCGCGACCAATTACAAGATAGCTTGTCTTTGCTCCCACTTGAACCACAACTGGCACGTCAACAATTGTTAAACGCTGCTGCCCATCAATTTCTCGAAGGTGATGTACAGCATTGGTGGCTCTCTCATACCAATGCGGGGGTGCGCACACGCATTTCTGATGATATCGTTTGGTTAGCCTATGGTACCGCCCTTTATGTTAACACCACTGGCGAGTACGACTTTCTTGATGCTCCCATTGCATTCATTGAAGGCCCTCCTCTGAATACAGAACAACAGGATGCTTATTTTCAACCCACGCAATCTCAAAAAACAGCAACACTTTATGAACATTGTGCTTTAGCTTTAGATCTTGCTATCAAACGTTGTGGTCAACATGGTCTTCCTCTCATCTTAGGTGGAGATTGGAATGATGGCATGAATTTAGTGGGTATTGGAGAAAAAGGTGAAAGCATTTGGTTGGGTTGGTTTCTTGGTACTACATTACAAGCATTTATTCCTCTTGCTAAAAAACGTGGCGATCATAACCATGCTAAAACATGGAGTACATACCTTAAACGTTTGACTACAGCTTTAGAACAAAACGGTTGGGATGGTGCTTGGTATCGACGTGGTTATTTTGATGATGGAACGCCCCTTGGCTCTAAAATAAATGATGAATGCCAAATTGATACCATTGCGCAATCTTGGGCTGTCATTTCTCAAATGGCATCACTTAAACGCCAAAAACAAGCAATGGATTCGATGCTTGAACATTTATGGGATAAAAAGGCCAACCTTATACGTCTTTTTTGGCCGCCTTTTGATAAAAGTAGTCTCGAACCGGGTTATATAAAAGGTTATCCACCAGGCATTCGAGAAAATGGCGGTCAATATACTCATGGTGCTATTTGGAGCATTCTAGCGCTTGCTGAGATGGGTGAAATAGACAAAGCTTATTCTCTATTTTCTATGATCAACCCTATCACCCATGGTCAAAATCCTGAAGTTTATCGTGTTGAACCTTATGTTATGGCTGCAGACATCTATGCCACTGAACCACGCCGTGGACAAGGTGGTTGGACATGGTATACAGGTTCAGCGGGATGGTTCTACAATGCTGCTATACAAGCCATTCTTGGGATTCAACATCAAGGCAATCTGTTGTTTTTGAAACCATATTTACCCTCCTCTTGGCCCGAATATGAAGCAAAAATAAAATTTTACGATGCTATTTATACCATTAAAGTCAAATGGGGATCTGAAAATATGCTTAGTATTGATGGTAAGAAATATGCCAAATTTAACACAGGAATAAAGTTAAAAAAAACAGGTAAACATGAAATCACACGTGTTCTTAAATCTTAAAAACAGAAAAAATAACAAGCTTTTTTATTCTTGCTCAAAGTCACAGAATTGTCATATTTTCTGTATTCCCTATATTGACCATATTGGTGCATAATAATTTTAGATTCTACGAGACTGAAAGAAAATGGGTTATGAATCATCCAGATATTGCGAGGCGTGTTTACAATCATACTTGGAAACTTGATCCTATTATTCGTTCACTTCTCGATACGGATTTTTATAAGCTTCTTATGGTACAGATGATTTGGGGACTTTACCCCAATGTAAATGTTACTTTCTCCCTCATAAACCGCAATAAAACAATACGTCTTGCCGATGATATTGATGAAGGTGAATTGCGTGCTCAACTTGATCACGCTCTTAGTCTGCGCTTTACGAAAAAAGAAATGATCTGGCTCGCTGGTAATACATTTTATGGACGCAAGCAGATTTTCACAGCAGATTTTCTTCATTGGCTTGAGAATTTTCAACTGCCAGAATATGAACTCACCCGTAAAGATGGTCAATATATCCTTCATTTCCATGGTCCGTGGACCCATAGTTCCATGTGGGAAATCCCTGCTTTGGCTATTATCAGTGAATTACGTTCACGGGCTGCTCTGAAAAACTTAGGCCGTTTTGCACTCGATGTGCTTTATGCGCGTGCTAAAGCAAAAGTATGGAGTAAAGTTGAACGTCTTAAGAAATTTCCTGATATTAGAATATCCGACTTTGGTACAAGACGTCGTCATTCTTTTTTATGGCAACGCTGGTGTGTTGAAGCATTAAAGGAAGGTATTGGCAATGCTTTTACAGGAACCTCCAATGTCCTTCTTGCTATGGATACAGATTTAGAAGCTCTTGGTACCAATGCACATGAATTGCCTATGGTCATTGCCGCTCTCACCAATAATGATAACGAATTGTGCAAAGCACCTTATCAAGTCTTGCAAGATTGGAATCGTTATTATGGTGGAAATCTTCTCATTGTTTTGCCTGATACCTTTGGCACAGAAGCATTTTTACGCAATGCACCAGACTGGGTCGCTGATTGGACAGGTTTCAGACCCGATAGTGCTCCCCCTATAGAGGGCGGCGAACGCATTATCACATGGTGGAAAGAAAAAGGAAAAGACCCACGCGAAAAATTGTTGATTTTTTCTGATGCACTTGATGTCAATACGATTGAAAAAACCTATCACCATTTCCATGGGAGAGTGCGCATGATTTTTGGATGGGGAACAGATCTTACCAATGATTTTGCAGGCTGTGCGCCTCAAGAAATTGCAACCTTTGATGCTCCTTCCCTTGTCTGCAAGGTCACCCATGCTAACGGTCGACCGGCGGTAAAGCTTTCTGATAATCCCGAAAAAAACACCGGTGAACCGCAAGAAATACAACGTTATCTCAATTTTTTCGCTAATGAAAAATGTATTCTCAAACCTATGAGGACTTAATTTATCCATTAGTTGTATAAAATTAAAAACAAACAGCTATGAAATTCATCATTGATCGATATCAAGAGCAGATACGGCCTTATCACTCTTAACACACACAAATAATGCCTCCATTATATTGTGAATGTGATCATCCTTATCAATCAAAGTAATTTTACGAACTCTTGATTAAAGTATTCGTTTATAACTCTCTGTGCTGCTAAGATCATTTCACAAGCATATCATTCTCGCCAATGAATATACAATTTATAACACTCTCAAAAAGCTTATCGGCTAATTACATTCTTAACATAGAGATGTTATCCTAAAATTTGGAGGTAAAAACTTCTCTATTAATAGCTCCAAGGAATCCATAAAGGTAAAAAGAGCGCTGGGCTCATAAAGCCTTTTATTCCTGCAATTATGAAGACGGACGTGTAACAATATAAATGGCAATCAACAGCACAACAGCCATAACTAACAAGGCAAACCACAACGCAGGATGTGCTATCACCAAAAAAGATAAAAAACCACCCGCCATACTCGCCACCGCAAAAACTTTTAAAAATAGTGGAATGACCCGCTTTTCCTCCCATTGCTTAATAGGTGGACCGAAAATGCGGTGATTATGCAGCCAATTATGAAAACGTGGCGATGAACGAGCAAAACACCATGAAGCAACTAATAAAAAAGGCACCGTTGGCATAATAGGTAATACTATACCGATAATACCCAATACAACCATTGTCCAACCCACTATATAAATACAAATGCGCAAAGGGTGAGATATTTTAAATTTTTTTTTCATCCTCTAGCATCACTTTCCTCTACGAGAAACCACCATTACCCCCTTGCTTTTCAAAGGCTTTAGCGCACAACCACAGGCTTAATACCACTTCATTGGCAAGCGTATTTTCGGTGACAATTTCTTCCAAAGCATAAAATAGTCTACGCAATATGATGATCATTTCACAGTTTTCAAGCAATAAGAAAAAATTTTTAGAAAACCCCAAAATAAAAAGGCTGCAGAATAAATCAATGCAGCCTTCTAATTACGAATGCAGCGTGGGGGGGAGAAAATGCTGCACCCATCTGCTAGATATTAGGAGGAAAATAACCTAGCACTCTGCTCTCTATTTAAAACAACCATTAGAGACAACCTACAAAAATGCATTGCTGTTATGCAATAAATTTTGTTGCTCTTAAATTTCCTGAATCGTGTTTCGACGAAAGAAAATCGACATAAAAATAGCAATAAAAATCAGTGTTAAAATCAATACAATCGTAGAAGCAGAATCGGAACCAATGAATAAGCTTAGATAAATTCCCAAAAAACCCGAAATAGCCGCGACAAACACAGCGATTATTAACATAAAAGAAAATCGCTTCGTGATAAGATAAGCAATCGCTCCCGGCGCTATTAATAAAGAAATAACGAGAACAATTCCAACAGCTTTCAAAGCCGCAACAATAGTGAGAGAAATCATCGTTAAAAGGGTATAGTGGAGAACCGATATTCGCAATCCCATTGCACGACCTTGAACAGAATCAAAAATGTACAGCATAAAATCACGCCATTTTGCTCCTAAAATAAGGGTAACAGCAGCAGAAATTATCGCCGTCTGCATAATATCAAGCAAGTTAACACCCAAGAGATTACCAAAGAGAATATGATTTAAGTCTAAGCTACTATAAATAGATGTTGCCAAAACAAGCCCCAAACCAAACATAGACGAAAAAACAACACCCATCACCGTATCCTGCTTGATACGGCTATTGCTCCCTAAAAAACCCGTCACAAGAGCACAAACCATACCTGCAATAAAAGCACCACAAGCAATCAAAGTCATCGTAACATTCTCTGGACGCACTTGCTGAAACCAAACAAATGGCAAAGAAGTCAAAAGTGTTATCACCAACGGCGTCGCCATATAACCAAGCACAACACCAGGAAAAACCGCATGGGAGATTGCATCCCCTAAAAGCGCCCATCCTTTCAAAATAAGAAAACAAGAAAGCAGCGCCATAGGAACAGATAAGATAAGGACTATAACCATGCCTTTAAGCATAAAAGAAAACTGAAAAGGAAGGAGTAATTGGTCAATCATGATATCATCACCCCTCTTTTTGCCGCTTTTATACGTAAGCGCGCTGCAATAAACCCGTGCTTAGGAGCAAAAATAAAAGCTAAAATAAACAGAAATGCTTGAAAAAGTACCACAACACCACCTGTTTGCGCATTCAAAAAATAACTCACATACACCCCCAATACGCTTGTGAATGTTCCAATCACAACTGCAATAACCAAAATGTTTACAAAACGGTCACTTAAAAGATAAGCTGTTGCCCCTGGTGTCACAACAAGACAAATGACCAAGAATGCTCCAACTGTTTGCATGGCAGCAACAGTGCAAGCAGCAAGCAGTGTGAAGAAAAGAATCTTTAAAAACTTTACGTTTAACCCAATAGCGCGCGCGTGCGTCTCATCAAATAAAGAAACAAGGAGATCTTTCCACTTCAAAAGCAATATGAGCAAAGAAAAAAAACCAATAAAAGCTAGTTGTATAATATCTGATGAACTGACTGCTAAAATATTTCCCAAGACAATCGTATCAATATTAACAGCCATCGGTTTTAAAGATTTGAGAAACAATCCAAAAGCAAAAAAGGACGAAAAAATAAGACCAATAATGGTATCTTCTTTCAGCTTTGTTCGTTGGTTAAAAAACAGCATCGCTGCTGCAGCAAGTCCACCAGAAAAAAAAGCTCCAAGCGAAAAAGGGAACCCTAAGAGATAAGCCCCCGCTACCCCAGGTACAATCGAATGGGAAAGCGCGTCACCAATGAGCGACCAACCTTTCAACATCAAAAAAGCAGAAAGAAAGGCGCAAACACACCCAACCAATCCCGAAACCCACATCGCATTAATCATATATTGATAACTCAGCGGCTCAAGTAACCAAGAAATCATGCGACATGCTCCATACTTTGAGTAGTTTCACGAACGAGAGGTTTTTTGCTCCCTGTACAAACATCATTTTTTTTTGCGCCTTGAAGATCAAAAATATGATGGTGCAAAGCGCCACCAAAAGTTTCTTCAAGATTTTTCTGTGTAAAGACAATTTCTGTTAACCCAGAAGCCAAAACCGTTCCTTTTATTAAGACCGTATGATCACAAAATTCACGAACAGATCCTAAATTATGGGTAGAAACCAATATTATTGCGCCTTCTTTACGTAGGTCTTGCAATAAAGCGATGATTTTATCTTCTGTAGTGACATCAACCCCTGTAAACGGCTCATCCAATAAAATAGCTTTTGCCTGCTGTGCAAGAGCCCGTGCTAGAAAAACACGCTTTTTCTGCCCACCAGAAAGCTCTCCAATTTGGCGCTTGGCAAATGGCAACATATCGACGCGTTCTAATGCAACACGGACAGCCTCATAATCTCGTGCCCGCGCATAGCGAAAAAAATTCATGTGGCCATACCGCCCCATCAAGACAACATCTTCAACGAGAACAGGAAAATTCCAATCAACATCCTCACTCTGAGGAACATACGCAATAAGGTTTTGTTTCAAAGCCGTGTCAACAGGTAAACCAAAAATGCGAATTTTTCCCTTTGAAGGTTGTACAAATCCCATAATAGCTTTAAATAATGTTGACTTACCTGATCCATTAACGCCAACCAATGCCGTAATGGAACCTGTTGGACTCTCAAAATTCACTTCGCGTAAAGCAGTATGTCCATTACGATAAGTTACTGTTACCCCTTGGGCAAATATTCCAGATCCCGTCATTGACCTTTTACTCCATCTAATAAGGCATCGCTAATACGCCCGCTTGTAACACGTAACAAATCAATATAAGTTGGTACCTCACCATTTTTCTCACTCAGAGAATCAACATAAAGAACACCACCGTATTTAGCTCCAGTTTCTCTTGCTACCTGTTTAGCCGGCGCTGGAGAAATGGTGCTTTCAGAAAAAACTGCATGGATATTGTATTTGCGAACCATGTCAATAACATGCTTAACTTGCTGCGGTGTCCCTTGCTGATCAGCATTAATTGGCCAAAGATAAAGTTCTTTCAGATTAAAATCACGCGCCAAATAGCTAAATGCACCTTCACTGGTCACAAGCCAACGCTTATCCTCCGGCACTGCTTCCAATTCTGCCCTAATTGGATCAATCGTTGCGCGAATCTTCTGCTTATAAATTTCGGCATTTTCTTTATAAATAGCAGCATGCTCAGGATCGTACTTTACAAAAGCGTCGCGAATATTATCAACGTAAATCAAAGCAGAGGTTGGTGACATCCATGCATGAGGATTTGGCTTACCACTAAAAGGCCCCTCACCAATTTTAATCGGCACAACACCTTCTGAAACAACGACACTTGGAATATCCTTGATATTTTGAAAAAACTTTTCAAACCAAAGCTCCAACTCTAACCCATTCCACAATATAAGATTTGCTCCTTGTGCACGCATAAGATCGCGAGGCGTAGGCTGATATTCATGAATTTCAGCACCTGGCTTGGTGATTGATTCTACATCAGCGGCATCACCTGCTACATTGCGCGCCATATCAGCAATGATAGTGAATGTCGTAACAGCTTTAAATTTACCCGCACACAAAACTGAGTTAGGTGCAAGAAAAATGATACTTCCCAAAACTATAGTAAAAAACGTTTTTATATTCATTGAATCTCTCTTTATTGCCAATGATTTGCATTACTATTTAGCAATAGCAGCTCTCCTCTACCTTTGCAATGAAGGATTTATACAAAAGAGTAACTTTTTCAGTTATTTAAAAATTGTCTTCTTCGCCTTGAAAAAGGCTGATATTTAAAGAAGATCTACTTGAAACCATCTTCCAAAAATCTCTAAAAACTCTAAATGCCAAAAAATAAAGGAGCACTCAAAAGTGCTCCCGCTTTATAAAATAATTTGATAGAAGAGAATAATACTTAACGGCGCAAATATGCACCTGTCGTCTTGGTAACATTTTCTACGACTTTCAAAGCAAGCTCTTCCAAATCTTCATCGGTTAAAGTACGTTCAATGGGTTGAATAGCTACTTCAATCGCGACAGATTTTTTACCTTCACCAAGACTTGAATCTTCAAAAAGATCAAAAACCTGCACTGAATGAATAAGTTTTTTATCTGCTCCGCTTGCTGCACGGACGATAAGAGAGGAAGCAACCGTTTTATCAACAATAAATGCAAAATCACGTCGCACCATTTGAAAAGGAGAGAGTTTCAAAGGAGGACGGCTTTTTGTTGCCTTTTTCTTTGGCTCTGGAATTCGATCAAGAAAAATTTCAAAACCGCATAAAGGACCACTGACATCTAATTTCTCTAATGTAGCAGGATGAAAAACACCAAAAAAACCAAGAATAATCTTTGATCCAAGCTTTATGACTCCTGAACGACCAGGATGATACCAATGCGGTGCCCCAACCTCAATTTGTACCTTGCTGATATCTATACCACATGCTTCTAAAACAGCTAATGCATCCGCTTTGGCATCAAAAACATCAACTGCTACTGCGTTGCCATTCCAAAAGCGCCCTGCTCCTTCAAATTGCTCTGTTCCACGGCGAATTCCACCAGCAACGCGCTGCTGTTTATCGGATGTATCACCTTCGTAGACGCTGGAAACTTCAAATAATGCAAAATCTGGAAAACCACGATCAGCATTTCGCTGTGCCGCCATAAGCAAACCAGGTAAAAGAGAAGGACGCATTACTGACATATCAGTAGCAATAGGATTGGCTAATTTAAGCTGTGGTTGACCACCCCCAAAAGCAAGTGCCTGACTTTCAGAAATAAAAGACCATGTCACAGCCTCCTTCATACCACGATTTGCTAAAGCCAAACGAGCAAAACGTGAGCGAATCTGCGAACAGGTTAAAACTTGTTCTTTTTCCTCTGCAAAACTTTCTAACGGTATGGGCTTAATCGCATCTAGCCCATAAATTCTCATCACTTCTTCCACTAAATCAGCTTTACCGGCAATATCGGGGCGCCATGTTGGCACTTTAACCGTTACCACATCTCCTTCCCCTTCAGTGCCAAATCCAAGCCGTGTCAAAATAGTGATGGCTTGCGCACGCTCTATTTCCAAATTTGTCAAGCGTTTAATTTCAGAAAAAGGAAAAGCGATCTGTTTGATTTCTGGCTGCTGATAACCAACTATATTCGCTTTTGAACCTTCACCACCGCAAAGACGTAAGACCAATTCTGTTGCAATCTCAAGTCCTTTTTCCATAAAAGCAGAATCAACACCCCGTTCAAACCGATAACGTGCATCACTGATAAGCCCTAATGCACGACCCGTCTGCGCAATGCTCTTTGAATCCCAAAGCGCCGATTCAATAATAACGTGACGTGTCGTCTCATCACAACTGGTTCTTTCACCTCCCATAATACCAGCAATCGAAACAACACCCTCTTCATCTGCAATGACACAATCGTTAACGCCCAAATTATAGATCTTTCCATTAAGCGCCTGCAAGCTTTCCCCTTCACGACCACGCCGCACAGTCAAATTTCCTTTAATCTTATCCGCATCAAAAACATGAAGAGGACGTCCAAGATCAAAACTTATGTAATTGGTCATATCAACCAGCGCATTAATCGGTCTTAAACCAATCGCACTTAAACGCTGTTGCATCCATTGCGGTGATACACCATTTTGGACATTGCGAACCTCACGCCAAGCAAAGCCTAAACATAACGATGGACTTTGCGAAAAATCTAAAGAAACATGAAGCGGCGTTTCAAAAGGAGTATCAAATTGTGGCAAAGACAATTCTTTTAATCGTCCAATTCCAGCAGCAGCTAGATCACGCGCAATACCCCGAACACCAGTGCAATCAGAACGGTTTGGTGTCAAACCAATATCAATTACTGGATCATCTAAACCCGCATAAGCCGCAAACGAACCTCCAATAGGTGCATCTTCTGGAAGCTCTATAATCCCGTCATGCTCATTGGACAATTCAAGCTCCGCTGGTGAACACATCATCCCAAAACTCTCAATACCGCGAATTTTGCCTACAGATAACGTTACATCAAGTCCAGGTACGTAAGTGCCTGGCAAGGCAAGAACACCAACAAGTCCAGCACGTGCATTTGGTGCGCCACACACGATTTGCATAGGCGTACCAGACCCCATATCTACCGATAAAACCTGTAATTTATCTGCATCAGGATGTTTCATTGCCGTCAAAACTTTTGCAATCACAAAACCTTTTAGGCAAGAACGGTCATCCACATGATCAACCTCAAGACCAATAGCCGTTAATTTATCGCAAATTTCAATCAAAGACGCATCTGTTTCTAAGTGATCTTTTACCCACGACAATGTAAATTTCATTTTAAAACCTCACGTGAAAACTGTGACAAGATCACACATTGCTTAAGCTGGAAAAAAAGCAGGCATGTCAAAATAACGAAAACCATAATGATCTAACCAACGTAGATCAGCATCAAAAAAAGCCCGCAAATCAGGCATGCCGTATTTTAACATGGCAATACGATCAATGCCCATTCCCCATGCAAAACCTTGATACTCATCGGGATCAAAACCAACATTTTTTAATACATGAGGATGCACCATTCCGCATCCTAAGATTTCCAGCCAATCCTGTCCTTCACCAAATCTTACTTCTGAACCAGAACGGTCACACTGAATATCCACCTCCATAGATGGTTCGGTGAAAGGAAAATAAGATGGACGAAAACGCATCTTTACAGAAGAAACTTCAAAAAAAGCTTTACAAAAAGTCTCATGAAGCCACATCATATGTGCAATGGTCGAGGTTTTATCAATCACAAGACCTTCTACCTGATGAAACATTGGCGAATGCGTAGCATCCGAATCCATGCGGTACGTTTTTCCAGGAATAATGATGCGTATTGGCGGTTTTTGCTTTTCCATCGTATGGATTTGCACGGGTGATGTATGGGTGCGCAATAATTTCCGTTCTCCCGCTTTGTCAGCATCAAAAAAGAAGGTATCATGCATCTCACGCGCTGGATGACCTTCAGGAAAATTCAATGCTGTAAAATTATAATAATCTGTTTCAATATCTGGTCCCTCAGCAAGTGAAAAACCCATCTTTGTATAAATAGCTATAATTTCTTCAATCACTTGTGAGATTGGATGAATACGCCCCCGTTCTAAAGGTGAAGAACGAACAGGCAAACTTACATCAACCGTTTCGCTAGAAAGACGTGCATCCATTGCTTGGCGCCTAAGAAGATCTCGCCTTTGCGCCCATAATTCTAAAACGCGATTTTTTAAGCCATTAAGAGCTGGACTAACTTTTTGGCGTTCTTCGACACTCATCTTTCCTAATGTTTTTAATTTTTCAGAGATACTGCCTTTTTTGCCTAACGCCGCAACGCGCACTGTTTCAAGCGCTTGTTCATCACTCGCTGCTTCTAAAGCTAAACAAATTTCCTGTTCCAGACGCTCAATATCGTTCATATTTTTTGCCTATTTTTCTGAATAAAAAAAACCCGCACTAGCAATAACCAGTACGGGATCCCGAATAAATAAATGCTTTAAGAGAACACGACTGGCTTATTTGACAGCGCCTTCAAAAGCATTAGGCGTTGTATCTTTCAAATATTCCAAAGCCTTCTTCGCGGAAGCCACTAAAGCAGAAAATGCTGCTGATTCGTGGACTGCTATATCTGAAAGAACCTTACGATCAATCTCAATACCTGCTTTTGACAAGCCGTCAATAAAGCGCCCATAGGTCAAGCCTTCTGCGCGAACAGCCGCATTGATTCTTTGAATCCACAAAGCACGGAAGGTCCGTTTCCTATTTTTGCGATCACGATAAGCGTATTGTTTTGAGCGATCAACCGCTGCTTTAGCCGCACGAATGGTATTTTTACGACGACCGTAAAAACCTTCAGCTTGTTTCAAAACCTTTTTGTGTCTAGCGTGCGCTGTAACACCTCTTTTTACACGTGCCATGTAATATTCTCCTAAAAATCAAAAGCGTAAAGCTTAAAGGCTATTCGGCAAATAATGCTGAATGACTTTTTTAGCATCTTGCTCAGTCAGAACCATTGTTCCACGAGCATCACGAATAAACTTATTGGAACGTTTAATCATGCCGTGGCGTTTGCCTGCAGCTGCTACTTTAACTTTGCCTGACGCAGTGATTTTGAACCGCTTTTTAGCGGATGATTTGGTCTTCATCTTGGGCATTTTGCTACTCCATATATCTTATCCATTCCAGCGGACCAACGCTCGAAAAAGCACCTAAACAGCCACGGCATGCCCTGCCGGGCGGTTCTAACAGTGTTTTCATAAGACAGTATACACAAAATAGCAAGATCATATCAACAAAAAATCGGAGGTCCATTCCCTTGAACTTCAACCAACGGTGCTGGAATTGCATTTGTTTTAATTGCTGCTTTACACAAATCAGCAATGATGCATTGCGTACATTGTACTTTACGCGCTTGGCAAATATAACGCCCATGTAAAATGAGCCAATGATGCGCATGACGAAGATAACGAGCCGGTATAATCTTTAGCAACTTTTCTTCGACAATCTCTGGTGTGTTGCCGAGCGCTAAACCAAGACGGTTCCCAAGACGAAAAATATGTGTATCTACCGCCAATGTAGGCTGCCCAAAAGCAATATTCAAAACAACATTAGCCGTTTTACGCCCCACTCCAGGAAGTCTCATAAGTGCTTCACGATTATCAGGCACTTGACCACCATATTGATCAATTAAAAAGTTGCAAAGCGCGTAAACATTGCGCGCTTTTGCTCGCCAAAGACCAATTGCACGGATGTGACGTGCAATTTCTTCTTCTCCTAATGCAACCATTTTTTTGGGTTGATCAGCAAGGCGAAATAATTCTTTTGTCGCTTTATTGACGCTGGCATCTGTCGCTTGAGCCGAAAGAACAACCGCAATCAAAAGAGTAAAAACATTGGTATAAATAAGATCACTCTTGGGAATCGGGCGTTGAACAGAAAAACGGCGAAATATTTCTGCAATTTCGTCTTCACTGTATAACACTCCAGAAGATCTTTGCGCCTTTGACAATTGTATTGTTCCTTGAGTTATTGAACTCTCTTATCTTCTCTCTTGAAGTTAGCATCCACGCTCGCCATATGAAAGAGATGCAGCAAACGCCTTTTTTAGAATTTGGTCAAGTAAAGTTGCTTTGAAGAGGATACGCACAATGACACATGTGACGCCTTTCTCCAATCCCTTTCTTTTAGGATTTGAAACGGTAGAAAAAATATTACAACGTATTGGTAAAGCTGATGAGGCTTACCCAGCCTATAATATTGAGCGTTTACACAAAAACGATGAGGCAAGCCATATACGTATAACTTTGGCTGTTGCTGGATTTAAAATCAATGATCTTAGCGTCTCGCTCGACGACAATCAATTGATCATTCACGGTAAGCAAACAGACAACCAAAATCATCAATATTTATATCGTGGTATAGCTGCACGTCAATTCCAACGTATCTTTGTTCTCGCTGAAGGAATGCACGTCACAAATGCCGAGTTGAAAAATGGTCTCTTATCAATTAACCTACACCAACCAAAACCAAGAAAACAAATAAAGCAGATTCCAATCAAAGTAAGTAGTAGTGCGTAATACAAGGTTAAGGCGTAAAGGAGCAATGAAATGGGAGAGCATAAACAAAACTTCTCGTTGCAAAACACATCCTATTCTGAAGTAGGACAGATCGCTTATTTAAAAAAGGTTTGTACAGATGATTTGGCTAAAAACTTTCCAGATCTTCCACCAATGACCCCAGGCATTACAGTATGGGCTCTTTTTGGTGAAACAGGTTATCCGATTATTTTATCCGATGAACGCGCTATTGCTCTTGCAGGGGCCGATGAACATGAATTACAAATTGTAACTCTGCACTAGATTGTTTGACGAAAATAATTGGGTATTTTTATTAAGCTCTGCCGATCTTGCCTGATAAGGTATGCTGTAAGTCTTTTTATGGATAAATTGGAAGCAAATCATTCCAATTTAAAGGATGTCGTTTATTTCAATAAAGAAATACGGTTGCGTTTAACTCCACTTTATCCTTTTAGACTATCAATCTTTTAATGGTATCTGATTTTTCTTTTATACTCTGCTGTTTTGTTTTTGTTAAAGAGAGAGTTTTTCTCATTAATGCTATTTTATATATTATTAGCAAAATTTTATGTTGAACTTTTTACCTCTTGATACCGTATTATCCTTTCAAACAAAAATTCTCATGAAAATATCCTTACTATAACACTCTCAACGCATTGCATTGTAAAAAATTCCGATTGCCTAGACTTCGTTAATTAGTGCAAACAGAAAAACTCCCCATGTTTATTTAAAGCAGGACAAATTCTACACTTGAATAAGTTACCAGAATAATCCAATTCTTGATTTAGATATTTTTATAATCTTCCCTTAATGTCGCCCACATGCCTTTAATTGCTGCTCATATTGTCTAGACATGCTTGCCATACGCTGTGCTGCTTGTGTAACTGCACCGGTTATATACCCCTTACTTCGCGCATAAGCACCATGTCCCATATGATAATTTAAATAAAGGCTATAAGCATCATCAGACCTCACACCATTACGTTGAACACTTTGGCGATGATACCAAGCAACAAAATCAGCGGCATCTGCAAAATTAGTACGCCATGCAAAAGACCTTCCTGTGGAATGGAGATACGTTGCCCATGTACTGTCAAGCGCTTGAGAATAACCATATGCTGTCGACCGACGTTTCCACGGAATAAAACCAAACAGCTTTTTGCGTGGAGGACGTGCATTATGGCGAAAATTCGACTCCATCTTAATGGTTGCAAGAATAATAGATACGGGAATCCCGTAGCGCATTTCTGCGTGTTTAGAAGCCTTTCCCCAATTATCAAAAAAACCATTTTTTTGCGCTAAAATAGCGCAAGCGTTGTTTGTATAGAGAGGACGACTTGTTGCACATCCCACTAGCAAAAACACCAATGCTCCTAAAAACAAAAGGTGTCGCATATTCTCTCTTCCTCTCATTAGGAAACTAATGAGATATAGATACTAAAAAATTATTACTAATCAATAAAGAACTCTTGCTTGTATTATAAGACTTGCTTTATTCTTCATCAGTCAAACGTAATGTTTGAGACTGAACAGAAGGAGCTGTCATTTGTTTTGGTATAGAATCCTTTTCTTGTAATTCAAAAGTTTCAATGCGATTAGCCCGCTTCATAATTTTGGAAGATGATATTAAAATCGCTTCTATATCTTCACCGGCTTTGTAAAAATGCTTTTGTAGTGCGCGAACACGCGTATCCATTCGTCCAAAATCTTCCATCAATTTTGCTACTTCCGACTGGATCAAATGTGCTTGCTCACGCATCCGCGCATCTTTCATAATAGTTTGTACAACTTGAATAGATAGCATCAACAAAGACGGCGATACAATAATCACATGTGCCCGATTAGCTTTTTGTACTAATGGCTCAAAATCTTCATAAATTGTTGCAAAAATAGACTCCGATGGCACAAAGAGAAAAGCAGTATCATGTGTTTCTCCAGGAATTAAATATTTCTGCGCAATATCACGAATATGAACTTCCATATCAGTACGAAATTGGCGTTCTGCCTCCTGACGCTCTTGCGCTGATGTTGCTTTACGCATAGCATTCCAAGCCTCCAGAGGAAATTTAGCATCAACAACAAGAGAAGGTGTTTTATTTGGCATGTGAATGAGACAATCGGGGCGCTTTCCATTTGAAAGAACTGCTTGGAACGCATAGGCATTAGCTGGTAAGGCATCGGCAATAATTGCTTCCATCCGTCCCTGACCAAAAGTACCACGCGTCTGTTTATTGCTTAGAATGGCCTGCAATTGAACAACCTGTCCCGTAAGTGACTGAATATTATTTTGCGCAGCATCAATTACTGCTAAACGCTCTTGCAAACGATTCAAATTTTCATAAGTAGATTTGGTCTGTACCTGAAGCGTTTGACCCAAATTGGCCGTCATCCCATTGAGTTGCTCACTAAGCGACTTATTCAATTCAGCCTGCCTCTGACCAAAAATTTCCGCCATAGTCTGCATCCGTCCCTGCATTTCAGCTTGTGTCTTCAGCAATGCAGCCATCTGCATTTGTGCTTCACGAGCACGTTCAGCAATTTCACTTTCCAAAAGTGTCTTCTTTCGATGAGACCGTATTAGCATAAAAAATGCTAAGCAAATGAGTACAAAGAAAAGCAGTACCATCAATTTAGCAAAAGACTCACCACATAGCGTAAAAGAAAAAAACGAATCAAACATGAAAAGTAATATAACGCTCTTATCGTAAAAAAGCGTAAGAATCTGCTATTCAATATTGACCTATAATAAACCATTGATTAATCTGTACGCATGCCAATTAGATCTTTAATCACTTTACCTGACCCGATTTTACGGGAAGTTTCCAAGCCCGTTGAACATATTGATTCAGCTCTTCAAACGCTTGCTGATGATATGCTGGAGACTATGTATAATGCCCAAGGCATTGGACTTGCCGCTATTCAGATTGGTATACCGCTGCGCATGTTGGTTATAGATGTCTCCAGAAATGATACCCAAAAAAATCCACTTGTTATTATCAACCCTGAAGTCTTATGGCTTTCAGAGGAACACAATATTTGCAAAGAAGGTTGTCTTTCTATTCCTGAATATTTTGCAGAAGTTGAACGTCCTAAATGCCTCTGTGTTCGCTATCAAGATCGCGAAGGGAAGCAGACAGAAATCGAAGCAGATGATCTCTTGGCTACTTGCTTACAGCACGAAATTGATCATTTAAATGGTTGCCTTTTTATTGATCACATTTCAAAAATCAAACGCGATATGGTGATACGAAAATTTAAAAAACGCGCAAAAGAAAAAAATGCACAGGATGCAATTTTGTAATGGCATTACGATTAAGTTTTATGGGAACACCGCGTTTTTCTGTTCCTATTTTACAGGCTTTGTTAGATGCGGGGCATGATATTGTTGCTGTTTACAGTCAACCCCCTCGCCCAGCAGGACGTCGTGGTCTTAAATTGATTCCCTCACTTGTTCAAATTGCAGCAGAAGAAAAATCTATTCCTGTCTTCACACCTCAAACGCTTAAAACAGCCGAACAACAAGCGCAATTTGCAGCACTTTGTGTTGATGCTGCCGTTGTTGTTGCCTATGGGCTCCTCTTACCTAAAGCTATTCTTGAAACACCGCGTTTTGGTTGTTTTAATGCTCATGCTTCACTCTTACCACGTTGGCGTGGTGCTGCGCCTATTCAGCGTGCCATTATGGCTGGTGATAAAGAAACAGGGGTCATGATTATGAAAATGGATGAAGGACTTGATACAGGGCCTATCGCTTTTTCTCATTCTATTCCCATCACTGATAACACTACCGCTGGTGAACTTTCAAACAAGCTTTCACATATAGCCGCAGAACTTATGGTAGAAACTTTATCGGTTCTTGAAAAAGGCCAACTTAAACTTACTCCGCAATCAGAGGAAGGCATAAGCTATGCTTCCAAAATTAAAAAAGAAGAAACACGCATTGATTGGACAAAACCTGCAGAATTTATTCATAGGCATATCCGTGCATTTTTTCCCTCTCCTGGTTGCTGGTGCAACATGAATATAGGTGGTCGAGAAGAGCGCGTAAAAATTCTTGGAAGTCGTCTCACAAAGGGGCCTTCTCTTGAAATCGGTCGAATAGAACCAGATTCTTTGATTATCCATTGTGGACAAGGGCGTCTTGAAATAACCCATCTGCAAAGATCGGGTGGTAAAGTTCTTGAATGCGCAACATTTTTGCGAGGCGCTCATATTTCTGCTATTTTTTAATATGCCACGTTTTAAACTCACTCTTGAATATGATGGTTCAAATTATGCTGGCTGGCAGCGTCAAACAGAGCTGCGCACTGTACAAGGAGCTCTTGAGCAAGCCATTTTTTGCTTTAGTGGACAACAACTAACCATCACCACAGCTGGTCGAACTGATGCTGGTGTACACGCTATGGGGCAAGTTGCGCATGTTGATTTTGAAAAAACTTGGCATACACATACTGTACGCGATGCACTCAATGCGCATTTGCAAAAACAGAGTGAAGATATTTCGATTTTAAATGTAGAAAACGTCCCCGATAGCTTTGATGCACGATTTTCTGCAATTAAACGCCATTATCTTTTTAAAATTCTCAATCGCCGCTCACCACCAGCTCTAAACGCTAAACGCGTATGGTGGATACCAAAACCCCTCAACGCTGAAGCCATGCATGAAGCTGCGCAAAAACTCGTAGGACAATATGATTTTACCACTTTCCGCTCAGCCCATTGCCAAGCCAAAAGCCCTATTCGCACCCTTGACCGCTTAGATGTGCAAAGAGAAGGAGAAGAGATTTTCCTCTATGCACAAGCTCGCTCTTTTCTTCATCATCAAATCCGTTCATTTGCAGGAAGCCTCATGCAAATTGGCATTGGACGTTGGACAGCTCAAGATCTTGAAGCAGCGCTCCATGCTAAAGACCGTACACGCTGTGCCATGGTCGCCCCTCCCTCAGGACTATATTTGATACAAGTTGACTATTAACTGCCTGCCCATTGTCCTGTAAAAATTACTTCCTCAAAAGCTGTTAAGTAAGCTTATAAAAGGAACGAATTTGTTCAAAAGCTTCCGCCGCTGTATCGACAAATGTCATAAGATCAATATCCGAAGGGGAAATCGTACCTTGCGCAGATAAATAATTAAAATTGATAACATTGTCCCAAAACTCTTTACCAAACAGGAAAATCGGGACCCGCTTCATACGTCCTGTTTGTATCAAAGTTAACGTCTCAAATAACTCATCCAAAGTACCAAATCCTCCAGGGAAAATTGCCAACGCTTTCGCCCGCATTAAAAAATGCATTTTACGCATCCCCAAATAATGAAAATTAAAACATAAATGCGGACTTACATAAGGATTTGGTTCTTGCTCATGTGGTAAAACAACATTCAAACCTATCGTTGGTGCACCAACATCAGCAGCACCACGATTTCCTGCTTCCATTACTCCTGGGCCTCCCCCTGTGACAACCACAAATTCGCGATACTCAGTTGTGGCAGAATAGCGTGAGCACAAACGCGCAAACTCTCTCGCTTCATCATAATAATGTGACATACCATGCAAATTTTTCTTTTGCGTTTCATTTCTTGCTGCCCATGCTACTTGCCCAGATTTGGGAATACGGGCGCCACCAAATAAAACAACAGTTGATTGAATATCACACTCCTGAAGAGCTATTTCTGGTTTTAAAAATTCAAGACCAATACGTTGTGAACGTAATTCAGGACGCATCATAAAATCCTGATCGATATAAGCTAAACGGTAAGTAGGTGAACGCAATTGTGGTGTATCAGGAACTTCACATATCTCTTGTATTGCTTCCTTTGCATGGAGAAATGCACACCAACTCTTTTTTTCTTTTTCCATCTTTTTCTCTATAGCCTTTCTTATGCGCTTATCTTGCTAGCTAACCGTTTTATTGACTGAACACATTTCTTAGCGTAGGTCATAAGAAATAAATCTTGAAGCTTTCAACTTGTTTAACGGAACTCTGGTCATGACTAATCTCACACAACTTGAAATGATTATCGAAAAAGCATTTGATGATCGCAATTCTATCAATACCACAACAAAAGGTGAAATTCGTGACAGTGTCGAACATGCATTAAACCTTCTCGATAAAGGTGAAATCCGCGTAGCGGAACGTCAAGAAAATGGACAATGGCATGTCCATCAATGGTTAAAAAAAGCCGTTCTTCTCTCTTTTCGGCTCAATCCTATGCAGATTATTGCCGGCGGAGTAAATGGGACACATTGGTGGGATAAAGTCTCTTCGAAATTTTCTGGTTGGCAAGAAACTGACTTTAAAAAAGCTAATTTCCGTTCTGTTCCCGGAGCGATAGTACGCCATTCTGCCTATGTTGCTCCCAACGTCATATTGATGCCATCCTTTGTAAATCTTGGTGCTTTTATCGATGAAGGAACAATGGTTGATACATGGACCACTGTAGGTTCTTGTGCACAGATTGGTAAACAAGTCCATCTTTCTGGCGGTGTCGGTATTGGAGGTGTTTTGGAACCACTGCAAGCAAATCCAACGATTATTGAAGATCATTGCTTTATCGGTGCACGCTCTGAAATTGTTGAAGGCTGCATTATCCGGGAAGGCGCTGTTTTAGGAATGGGCGTTTTTATTGGAAAATCCACAAAGATTATTGATCGTACAACAGGAGAAATTTTTATAGGTGAAGTACCAGCCTATTCCGTTGTTGTTCCAGGCTCTCTCCCCGGAAAACCACTACCAAACGGTGAACAAGGTCCAAACCTCTACTGTGCTGTCATAGTGAAACGTGTTGACCAAAAAACACGAGAAAAAACATCTATTAATGATCTTTTGCGTGATTAAAAAACACTCTTCAAAGAACTTTAGCTAAACAAAACGTAAACGTTCAATCAATGAGGGAGAATAACTCCCTCTTTTTCTGCTATTTACTCATTTTAAGCGCTTGTATAAAGGCTGACTGCGGAATTTCTACTTTTCCGAATTGACGCATCCGCTTTTTGCCCTCTTTTTGCTTTTCTAAAAGTTTGCGCTTACGCGTCACATCACCACCGTAACATTTAGCCGTTACATCTTTACGCAAAGCACGAATTGTTTCACGAGCAATGATTTTACCACCAATCGCTGCTTGAATTGGAATCTGAAACATATGCTGAGGAATAAGGTCTTTCAATTTTTCGCACAGTGAACGTCCGCGCTTTTCTGCAATCGTGCGGTGCACAAGCATCGACAATGCATCTATAGGCTCTCCATTCACCAAAATAGACATTTTAACCAAATCTCCTTCCGAATAATCCATCATCTGATAATCAAAAGAAGCATAACCCTTAGAAATTGATTTTAAACGGTCATAAAAGTCAAAAACGACCTCATTTAAAGGCAAATCGTATGTTACCATAGCACGCGTACCAACATAGGATAAACCAACCTGTATCCCTCGCCTTTCTTGGCAAAGTTCTAGAATGGCTCCAAGATAATCGTCTGGCGTCATAATTGTTGCACGAATCCATGGTTCTTCAATAGAAGAAATTTTAACAATATCAGGCATATCCGCTGGGTTGTGTAATTCCTTGACAGAACCATCATTCATATTCATACGATATACAACAGAGGGTGCTGTCGCGATTAAATCCAAATTAAATTCGCGTTCCAATCGCTCTTGAATAATTTCAAGATGAAGGAGTCCTAAAAAGCCGCAACGAAAACCGAAGCCTAAAGCCGCTGATGTTTCCATTTCAAAAGAAAAACTAGCATCATTTAAGCGCAATTTGCCCATGGCTGCACGCAAATCATCAAAATCAGCGGCATCAATTGGAAAAAGTCCACAAAAGACAACCGGTTGCGCAGGTTTAAAACCAGGTAACATCTCTTCACAAGGACGGCGCTCTTCAGTAATGGTATCACCAACCCGTGTATCAGCAACTTCTTTGATAGAAGCTGTTATAAAGCCAATCTCTCCTGGTCCTAAATCATCAACCTGCACCATTTTGGGGGTAAATACACCAACGCGCTCAACAGGATATTTTGCCCCCGTACCCATCATGCGAATAGTTTGTCCTTTTTTCAATACACCATCAATCACCCGCACCAAAACGATGACGCCAAGATAACTATCATACCAACTATCAACCAACATTGCCTTTAAGGGCTTGTTAACATCACCAGTACGCGGAGCGGGCAATTGTGTAACAATTGCTTCTAAAACATCAGGAACACCTAAACCTGTTTTTGCTGATATTTCCACGGCTTCAGATGTATCAATACCGATTACATCTTCAATTTGTTCTTTAACACGCTCAGGTTCTGCTGCTGGAAGATCAACCTTATTGAGCACAACAACCAGTTCATGAGAATTATCAATAGCTTGATAAACATTCGCTAACGTCTGCGCCTCTACACCTTGGCTTGCATCTACTACTAAAAGCGAACCTTCACATGCTGCCAATGAACGTGATACCTCATAAGCAAAATCAACATGACCAGGCGTATCAATAAGATTGAGAATGTAAGTTTCACCATCTTTTGCTTTATAGTGCAAACGTACCGTTTGCGCCTTAATAGTAATTCCACGTTCGCGCTCAATATCCATGGAATCGAGCACTTGTTCTTTCATCTCTCGTGTCTCAAGCCCACCTGTCATTTGAATCAAACGATCAGCTAAGGTCGACTTTCCATGATCAATATGCGCCACAATGGAAAAATTACGGATATAATTACGATCTATTGTCATATGAGGCGATTTAGCAAAGAATAGCACAAAACGCAAAGACCAATTATGTTTCTTTGAAAACCTTTCAAAAAACAAAAACGAAAAGAACTCTAGAAGCACAACCTTCATAGCATAAAAAATGAGGCTTTCAGTTACTCAACTCAATACCAATGATTGAAGATACCAAAATACTCTTCTTATATCCCTTGGAAATATCATGAAATAAAATCGTAATAAAAAAGATGCAAAGTTAATCAATTTTTTCCATCACTTTATCTTTTTTACGCCATTGTGAAGGTTGCAACTCAGCGACCACAATTCCAATTAGAATAAGCCCTCCTCCCAACAAAGCTAAAGGAGATAAATGCTCACCAGCTAAACGCCCAACAATACCAGCCCATACAGGCTCACCGGCATAAATGAGTGTTGCACGCGTCGGCGAAACGGATTTTTGCGCCCAGTTCATCGCCAATTGAATGATGGCACTCATCAATGCCAATCCTATACCAACACTCAACCATACCCATGAAAATGCAGGAATGTTTTCACCCATCAAAGGCATACAGAAAAAGGAAAAAAGACCAGCAAAAAATAACTGTATAATCGTAACACGACGACTATCAACCCTACTAGCAAAAAGCCCAATCAGAATAATTTCCACAGCAATTGCTACGGCGCCTAGCAAAGTGAGAATTTCACCCCTCGAAAAATCAAAACCATTTACCCCTTGCCCTGAAACAAACATAAGCCCGACAAAAGCAAAAGTAATACCAACCCAACTGGTTAAACGAGGGGGTTTTTTAAAAATAATCCATTGTAATATTGGAACCATCGGGACATAAAGTGCTGTAATAAAAGCCGATTGACTACTCATAACCGTTTGAAGCCCCGATGCTTGAAAAGCATAACCAAGAAACATCCCCAGCCCTATAGCCATACCAGCAAAAATCTCATAAACAGTCACACCTTTCATAGAGCGCCAAAAAATCGCCCCACACATAAGTGATGCAACGATAAAACGAAATCCAACAAAAAAGAGAGGCCCACTATAACGTACTGCAATATGAATCACTAGAAATGTGATTCCCCAGAGTATTGTCGCAGAAAATAACACTAATTCCTGTTGGCTGAATAAAGGGCGCTTCAACTGTTTGATATCAATCATGAAAGGCTTCATCCTCCAATTTATCTCGTATATCTTACGAAACAATAAGCGTTCCCGCTCCCTGTTCAGTAAACAGTTCTAGTAAGACAGAATGGGGGGTTTTTCCATTTAAAATGACTACACCTTCTACACCATTTTGAAGAGCTTTTATACAAGTTTCTATTTTGGGAATCATACCCCCTGAAATCGTTCCATTCTTGAGAAGATTTTCAGCTTCAGAAATTGTCAATTCCTTTAAAATCTTACCCTTTTTATCCAATACACCAGGAACATCAGTCAAAAACAAAAGACGTTTGGCTTCTAATGCACCGGCAATAGCCCCAGCAAAAATATCAGCATTAATATTATAGGTCTTGCCATCGCGGCCTGGAGCTACAGGAGCAAGAACTGGAATCATTTCAGAACATGCCAAAAGATCCAGTAATGTACGATCAACTTCAACAGGTTCACCAACAAATCCCAAATCTAAAACACGTTCAATATGCGAATCAGGATCAATCACAGTTTTATAAGCCTTTTCGGCAAAAACCATATTGCCATCTTTGCCACATAGCCCTATTGCCCACTCACCTTCAGCATTAATGAGAGCGACAATTTCCTTGTTTATCGAGCCAGCCAAAACCATTTCAACCACTTCAACGATCCGTTCATCGGTGACGCGTAAACCGTTTTCAAACCGTGATTCAATCCCCATTTTCATCAAAATTTCAGCAATTTGAGGACCTCCCCCATGAACAACAACGGGGTTAATGCCTGATTGCTTCAATAGAGCAATATCACGCGCAAATGCACGCCCCAAAGCAGGATCACCCATAGCATGACCGCCATATTTTACAACAACCGTCTCATTTTCATATTTTTGCATATAGGGTAAAGCAGACGATAAAAATGCTGCTTGTTTTTCAAAAACATCTGCAACATTGTTTTCAATATCATCCATTAAAAGAGCCTCCTCATTACTTTTTACTATCTCTTTTAGTGGAGTTTAGAAAAAGTAAAAACAAATTTCACTCTATCCATCCCCCCTTGAATATTGTCAATTTTCTTTAAGTTATGACAAAAGCAATAACGAGATGAAACAAAACCACCTTCTTTACAAAATCGACATCAAAGAATTGAATAAGATAGGTGTGCAAAATGTCATTATTTTACGACCTTACATATACAATTTAGAAGCAGGATTTAGAAGAATTTTTAAGCCATGTCGTACATACAACTGACTAATTTTATCCTATAGTAGGATCTTTAACAATGAATATGGATATATACAACTATTGATTTTATAAGAGAAAATAAATTTTTTATAATGGTGAAATTGACCGCCATACATGTTAAAATAGAGTCACGTAAAAAAACTTTTAGTAAAATCACATTGTCCAATGCCTAAAATGAACATTTTGACGTTACAAAATATAAGATTAAGAAACGAACCGTAAAACCCCTTTTTCAGTTAAAAATATCCGAAATGAAAATTATCATTTCTGTTAACTAAAAAAAATACATACAGCCAGCTAATTTGTGGGTACTCATTGCCTAAAGAGATAAAAATGAAGGATTTGAATATCATTTCCCTTTGAAACAACAAAAGCGTGATTCGTTTCCGTCCCCTCACATAAATAGAATTGACTGCAACGAACAAACAAGGAAAAGCCTCAATCAGCTTGAGATCCATTATCAAAAACTTCCGAAGACATGCACGTGTATTACATGAATTGATATGAAAAATATCTCTGGGACTTATCTACAAGAGATAACTGCTGCAAATATTCTAAAATATTTCACTAAAAAATTCTAAGATACGCGCGAACTCTGCTTTTTCTATTTCATCAGATCTTGTCTTCAACCGAACGATTTTACAGTCTGCGTTTAAACGGCAACTTGATTAAAAAAACTCAGAAAAAGGTAGATTTTTAGGAGAAAAATCACAAAAAACTTTGCATATATAGAGTGTAGTTATAGCGACACTGGAGATATTATCAATATAGTCAATATACTGATATTGGCGCCTAGATAAACTGTTTTTCACAGATTATAAGTGCTCGAAACAAGATTTTCTCATAAAAGATATGAAATGAAACGTAAAACTAACCAGCAACAGAAATTCATTCTAAAACAACCAACAAAACCCCTTCTTTCTTCAAGCAAGAAAGATATTAATGCTTCCAAAAATTGTGATGCAATAGGAGCTTTAATTAAAACAATCTTTCAAACACCCTCTCTCTACACTCATTCTGATAAGCATTCACTAATTTTGACCAGAAATATTCTCAAAAAACTCTTTCATGCGTGAAAAAAAACCATGCGATTGTGGTGAATTTTCGTGATTTGAAAGCTTCTCAAATTTTTGCAACAATTCGCGTTGCTCTTGCGTTAGTTTCTGCGGTGTTTCAATAGTGATATGAATATAGAGATCACCCTTTGCTTGCTGACGACGTAACATGGGCATACCTTTACCTTTAAGGCGAAACTGGCGTCCATTTTGTGTCCCTTCTGGAACCTTGACACGTGCTTTCACACCATCAAGATCAGAAACCTCAAATTCTCCTCCCAAAGCAGCTGTCACCATTGAAATAGGAACGCGACAGTGAAGATCTGCACCTTCTCTCTGAAAAAACTCATGCGGCTTAATAGAAAGAAAAATATAAAGATCACCACTAGGACCACCACGAATACCAGCATCTCCCTCACCAGAAAGACGAATACGCGTACCATCTTCAATGCCAGCTGGGATATTTACGCTCAATAAACGTTTTTTCTCTACCCGTCTCGTTCCTTGGCACTTTGGACATGGATCCGTGATGGTTTCACCACGTCCATGACATGCAGGACATGTTCGTTCAATAGAAAAGAAACCTTGTGCAGCCCGCACACGACCAGCTCCATGACAAGTTCCACAAACCTGTGGCTTAGAGCCCTTTTTCGCGCCAGATCCCTCACAAGCATCACAAGTAACAGAACAGGGAATATTAATTTGCGCAGTTTTTCCTAAAAATGCCTCTTCCAAAGTCACTTCCATATTATAACTCAGATCTGCACCACGCTCACGACCGTCACCGCGTTTACGGTGGCCTCCCCCCATAATTTCACCAAAAAAATCTTCAAAAATGTCAGCAAACCCACCAGCACCAGAAAAACCGCCAAAAGGATTTGCTCCCCCTTGGCTGTTATTTTCAAAAGCTGCGTGGCCAAATCGATCATAAGCAGCCCGCTTCTGAGGATCTTTGAGAACTTCATAAGCTTCGCCGATTTCTTTGAATTTCCGTTCTGCCTCTTTATTCCCCGCATTGCGATCAGGATGATATTGCATCGCCAGCTTACGAAAAGCAGATTTCAACTTTTTATCATCGCATTCGCGAGTCACGCCAAGAATTTCATAATAATCAACCTTCATCATGTATTCCTGATAGTTTTTTGTCATCCATCTTAATGGATAACATTTGCTTCCAACTTATATTTTTAGCAACAAAGTTGCAACTCATCTCAAATAATAAACCCATCCCTCTATTTCAAAGGCTGGGTTTATTAACTATTCAACACAGTTGCTACACTTATTTCTTCTTATCATTAATTTCTTCAAAATCAGCATCAACTACATCATCATCCTTTGCATCTGTTTCAGTGTTGGCTGTTTCTGCTTGCGAAGCTTCATACATAGCTTGTCCGAGCTTCATACTAACTTCTGCTAATTTCTGCATTTTTGCTGTTATTTCTCCAGTATCAGTACCATCAAGCGCAGTCTTCAAATCAGATATGGCAGTTTCAATCTGTTGTTTCTCTTCAGCTGATACTTTATCGCCGTATTCCGTCAACGATTTTTCAGTTGAATGGATAAGTGATTCTGCTTGGTTTCTAGCTTCAACACCTTCACGGCGCTTTTTGTCCTCAGCTGCATGTTCTTCTGCATCTTTTACCATTTTTTCGATGTCAGCGTCACTTAAACCACCCGATGCCTGAATACGAATTTGATGTTCTTTACCAGTTCCTTTATCCTTAGCCGAAACATTTACAATACCATTCGCATCAATATCAAAAGTAACCTCAATCTGAGGCACACCACGCGGTGCTGGTGGAATACCAACGAGATCAAATTGAGCTAGTAACTTGTTATCATTAGCCATTTCGCGTTCACCTTGGAAAACACGAATAGTCACAGCATTCTGATTATCATCAGCTGTTGAAAAAACTTGTGATTTTTTAGTTGGGATAGTGGTATTGCGTTCGATAAGACGCGTAAAAACTCCGCCTAACGTTTCAATGCCCAAAGATAAAGGCGTTACATCCAACAATAATACGTCTTTTACGTCGCCTTGCAAAACGCCCCCTTGAATGGCAGCACCCATCGCCACAACTTCATCGGGATTAACGCCTTTGTGTGGATCCTTGCCGAAGAAGCTTTGCACAACTTCCTGAATCTTGGGCATACGCGTCATACCACCCACCAAAACAACTTCGTCAATCTCACCAGCTTTCAATCCTGCATCTTTCAGTGCAGCTTTACAAGGCTCGATAGTACGCCGTACTAAATCGTCAACGAGAGATTCAAATTTTGCCCGCGTCAATTTCATTGTTAAGTGCTTGGGACCAGATTGATCTGCTGTGATAAATGGTAGATTGATTTCCGTTTGCTGTGAAGAAGAAAGTTCGATCTTTGCTTTTTCTGCCGCTTCTTTTAAGCGCTGCAAAGCCAACTTATCATTTTTCAGATCAATCCCTTGTTCTTTCTTGAATTCATCCGCAAAATAACCGACCAAGCGCATGTCAAAGTCTTCACCACCTAAAAATGTATCCCCGTTGGTTGACTTAACTTCAAAAACGCCATCTCCAATTTCAAGTACAGAAATATCAAATGTACCACCACCAAGGTCGTAAACAGCTATTGTTTTTCCGTCTTTTTTATCCAAACCATATGCTAAAGCAGCTGCTGTCGGCTCATTGATAATCCGCAAAACTTCAAGTCCCGCAATTTTACCCGCATCTTTTGTAGCCTGACGTTGTGCATCATTAAAATAAGCAGGAACCGTAATAACAGCTTGCTCAACCTTTTCACCAAGATAAGACTCAGCTGTTTCTTTCATCTTTTGCAAAATCATAGCTGAAATTTGTGACGGAGAATATTTCTTACCCGCTTCTTCAACCCATGCATCACCATTGTCGCCTTTAACAATTTTATAAGGCACAAGCGCTTTATCTTTTTCTACCATGGGGTCATCAAAACGGCGCCCTATCAAACGCTTAACCGCAAAAATCGTTCCTTCAGGATTCGTAACCGCTTGCCGTTTAGCAGGCTGCCCAACAAGCCGCTCTCCCCCATCAGTAAAGGCAACAACAGAAGGTGTCGTCCGTGCTCCTTCCGAATTTTCAATAACCTTTGCGTTTTTGCCATCCATAACAGCGACACAAGAGTTCGTTGTCCCCAAATCAATACCAATTACTTTTGCCATATTATAATCTCCATTCAGCAAGCTATCTCAACCTTCATAAAGCATCTTTCTAAGACAGCTCCTTAATAACACTCAAAATCTGCTTCTCACTTCAAGTTACACAAACAATAAGCTGCAAGTCGCAACAAGTTTTGTTGCTTCGTATATAAGAACAGGCTCTTATCGCTACAAGAGAATAATGAGAGAAACATTCCCAAAATGAAATTTTTCTTTTAAAATAAGCATTCTACTTACGCGCAAACGCCATATTTATTAAAGATACAGATATCATAGCATATCTTTCCTGCATGCTCGTAAACATATAAGTCTGTAAAAATTGAGACAATAAAGATAATGATTGCACATCTCTTCCTTGATTTCTCATAATCACATGAGATATTCACGTGAAAGATTTTAAAATAGTGCTCAACCGCGAGTGGCTTATACCCCGCCATATTACAGCTTTCCTTATCCCAATCTCTCATGAACGCTATATCCTTATATAGCCAATGAACGCAATGTTCCTTACATTATTACTTATAGAGTTAAGCCTAAACCTACCGAATGCTAAATTTTGAGAATATTATCTGTCAATTCACTCTCAACAGCTCTGCTATTCACTACCTAAGCTTCATTGCTGTTTAAAAGTTATGCTCTGAATGAACCCAAAATGATCTTCTGCTTACTCATATACTTCTTAAATTTTCCATATATTAAGAACAAACGCTTTACCTTAAGCGCACTATCATTTTAGACTGTATCACCCTTCTAAAAAAACCAAGAGTCCCATTCCTCTATCCTCACATTCCAATCAAGATAATTCCAGAAATTCTTCCTTTTATTTTAGATAAAAACTCTGCTAAAATAGGGAAAAGCTCTCTAAAGAGAGCATAACACAAGGAGGGTAAATCAATGATGACAGTTATTGTTGGGGAAATAAAAAATCTTATATCTAAAGGTCCAGTTCACGTACAATATCCACTCAAAAAGATTATTACACATGTCGTGTGGGCCCTTCTCTTTGCTTGCGCAACCTTACCCGCAGCCGCTCAACAATATAAACTTGGTGACATAGAAATCCTTCATCCTTGGACCCGCGCGACACCTAGAGGCATAAAAATGAGCAGCGGTTATCTCTATATCATAAATCACAGCAACACCCCAGACCGATTGATTTCTATTTCGACAACCGGTGTACAATCAACAGAAATCCACTCTATGGCTGTCGTTAACGATATCATGAAAATGGAAAAAATGCACAATGGCATCGAAATTCCCGGCAATGGCGAAATCACACTTAAACCTGGTGGCAATCATATCATGTTTATGGGGCTTTCACAACCATTCAAGGTAGGTGACAAAGTCAGCGCAAAATTGACATTTGAAAAGGCGGGAATTATTGACGTTGATTTTTCTGTGAACTCTATGGCAGCAACATCACCTTCCAAATCAACCCCTATTCACTAAACTTTTTATTACCACTCCATAGAAGCGTGTGGAAAATCTCACGCTTCTTATTTTTGTTTAATGCTGCAAAACACACTGTAAAAAAGCAAAAATCCCATTCTCTTTTTGATTAAGCGTGATCAATTTCAGGAATACGCAAAACTTGTCCAGGGTAAATTTTATCGGGCGATTTCAACATTGGTTTATTGGCTTCAAAAATAAATGTGTTTTTAACACCTTGTCCTTTTCCATAAACTTCTTCAGCAATTTTCCAAAGATTATCCCCAGATTTCACCTCATAGAAGCGAGAGGCTTTCATAGATGTAGTGTCTACAACTTTTAATTGATCGATATCAACAGAAGAAATACCCTGCGAATTACCAACAACCAAAAGTGCTTTTTCAAGTGTTTCCCGATCTGGAACCTCACCACTCAAAACAGCTTTGCCATTTTCAACCTGAATATTCACTTTTTCTGTGCCAAGTCGAAAATTATCAAACGCCGCCTTAAAATCTTTCTCTTTTGGCTCATGCCCCCCAACACCAAGCTTTTCGCCAACCGTTTTAACAAAATTAAAAAATCCCATTATGACCTCCTTTCGTGCAAGTGGATGTGAATTTTTGCATATATCACCATCCTCTTTTCTCTGCTCTTAAAACAGATAGGCGGATTTTCTAAACTTCAACGATCAAAAACCAACCTATTCAATTCTGGGACAGAGATAACAATAGACTTTGATAAAAAACATCTCTATGAAAATTTTTCCTACGCAAAGGGATCTTAATGCGTATAAAAACGTTATAAAATTCTAGAGATAAAACAAGATGTTACCGTAAATGATGAAAATTTTTTTTCTTAATTACAATTTGTATCATATTTGTTTTGCAAAAAAAATGTGAACTCCCATATAAATAACGGGGGTGATTTTCTACCGTAGCAATAGAAAGGTCTAAAAAGTCATGAAAGATACTCCAACAATCACGCAAACGATTGTACTTGTTGATGATGACCGTAATATTTTGACATCTTTATCTTTTGCGCTTGAAACAGAAGGCTATCGGGTTGAAAGTTATACAGATGGAGCATCTGCACTCAAAGGTCTAACACTGCATCCCCCACATTTAGCTATTTTTGATATTAAAATGCCCCGAATGGATGGAATGGAACTTTTGCGCCGATTGCGTCAAAAATCTGACATTCCAGTTATTTTTCTTACTTCTAAGGATGATGAAATTGATGAACTGTTTGGTCTTAAAATGGGAGCTGATGATTTTATTACTAAACCTTTCTCTCAACGTCTTCTCATTGAACGTGTAAAAGCTATTTTACGTCGTTCCAATGCTCGTAATCAACCGCTTGCAACAGGAGCCTCCCCGACCTCTTCTCTCAAACGTGGAGATCTTGTGATGGATCAAGAACGTCACACCTGTACATGGAAAGATAAACCTGTTATCCTAACTGTTACAGAATTTTTGATTCTACAAACCTTAGCACAAAGACCAGGAGTTGTGAAAAGTCGTGACGCTTTGATGGATGCTGCTTATAGTGATCAGGTCTATGTCGATGACCGTACCATCGATAGTCACATTAAACGTCTGCGTAAAAAGTTTAAACAAGTGGATGATGATTTTGCAATGATTGAAACACTTTACGGTGTAGGTTATCGTTTCCACGAGGTATGAAGCTATTTTGTCGCAAAAATTTGAACGGCGATCAAATCGATGACAAAAAATACTCAACCGGAAACTCTGCAAAAAACAGTATCAGGCAACATACCTAAAACACCATTTCTGATGCTTGCCCATTTCCGTTTTCGGGTACAACGTTTGCTCAGACAATTGCTTTTCTCCAGTCTTACACGTCGCATCGTCATTTTAAATATCGCTGCCCTTGCTATTCTGGTTACAGGCATTTTATATCTTAACCAATTTCGTGATGGTTTAATTGAAGCGAAAATCAAAAGCTTATGTACCCAAGGAAAAATTATCGCTGGAGCCATTGCTGCCTCTGCAACGATAGATACGAATTCTATTCTCATTGATCCCCAAAAACTTTTGGAATTACAAGCAGGAGAAAGCGTTACACCCGCACCTCAATCAACCGACTCTTGGGATTTTCCTATTAATCCTGAACTGGTTGCTCCTCTTTTACGCCGCCTCATCACGCCCCAAACGACAAGAGCACGTATCTATGATCGTGATGCTACTTTACTTCTTGATTCGCGCGTTCTTTATTCTAGCGGCGAAGTTTTCAGCTATGATTTACCCCCTCCTAAAACTGAAAAAAAACTTTGGAAACGCTTTACTTCATGGTTTTCAAGCGTATTTTATGGTAATGGTATTGCAACTAATAGGGGAAAAGAAGAAAGCCAGAGTATTACTTCTCCAGAAGTTTACCGAGCACTCAATGGATCTCTTGCTACTGCCAAACGACGCAATAGGCAAGGTCAACTAATCGTTTCTGTCGCCGTGCCTGTTCAGCGCTATCGTGCCGTGGTGGGTGCGCTTCTTCTTTCAACCACCGGTTCGGATATTGATAACATTGTAAAAGGCGAAAGATTGGTCATTTTTAAAGTCTTTGCCGTTGTCGGAAGTGTACTTCTCATACTCTCCTTATTTTTAGCCCATACGATTGCACATCCATTGAGCAAATTGTCTGCCTCTGCCAACCGTGTGCGCAATGGCAATAATAAGCGCGTAGAAATTCCTGATTTTTCAATGCGCGAAGATGAAATTGGTCATCTTTCAACCTCTATTCGAGATATGACTAACGCCCTTTACATGCGCATTGAAGCCATTGAACGCTTTGCTGCTGATGTAAGCCACGAATTAAAAAACCCCCTTACTTCCTTGCGTAGTGCCGTTGAAACAATCCCACTAGCTAAAAATGAAGAAGCACAAGAACAACTGTTTGAAATTATTCAACACGATGTGCGTCGTCTTGACCGTTTGATTACTGATATTTCTGATGCTTCTCGGCTCGATGCAGAGCTTGCTCGTGAAACCGCGCAGATTGTTGATATGACATTGCTTTTGGAAAGTCTTGTTCATGCTGTTCAAGAAGTATACCGTAATACGCAAACTATTGATATCAGCCTTAATATTGCTCCACGTCCTCATGGAAAAGCTTACCTTGTGTTGGGACATGAACTCCGTTTGGGGCAAGTAATCTCAAATCTCATTGAAAATGCACGTTCCTTCATTCCCCATGATAACGGCAAAATTTATATAACTATGAAAAGTGATGCTTCAACTCTCACCTTAACCATTGAAGATAATGGGCCTGGTATTCGTTCAGAGAATATTGAACGTATTTTTGAACGCTTCTATACGGATCGACCAAACGAAGATACATTTGGACAAAACTCAGGACTCGGCCTTTCTATTAGTCGGCAAATCATCGAAGCGCATAAGGGAACAATTACAGCTGAAAATATTGTTGACCCCAAACTCGAAAATAGTAAAACCGGTGCACGTTTTATTATTATGCTTCCCTTCGCTAAGTAATCTCTTTACCAAAAGCAAAAGGCATGACAACAAAAAATGAAATACTCCATGCAAATTGTCTCCAACTTGGAGGCAAGGGACTGTTGATTATCGGTCCATCTGGTTCAGGAAAGTCAACCCTCACCCTTTCTTTACTTGATCGTGCTGAGTGGTCTAAACGTGAAGCAAAGCTTATCAGTGATGATTATACAATGCTCTGTGTAGAAAATGGAAAACTCCACGGATACACTCCTGAAGGGTTGCAGGGCGGTATTGAGATTCGTGGTGTTGGTCTCTATACAATAGAGTTTGAAAAACACACAACTATTGACTGCGTTATTCTTCTCGGTCCTGAATATGAACGCTTCTCCACAAATCAGACTTTTAAATTTGCAGATTTGCATATTCCTCTTTTGAAACTTCCCAGCCTTCATGAAGCAGATTGCACAGCTATTTGTCAGGCTATTGAAGCGTTCTTTTTTAGAAAAAAATGGTCTAAATCTGTCTAATTTTTTTCTAAAGGGGAAAAAACCATTATTTTTGCCTTTTTTTGAAAATTTTTCTTGGCAGCACAGCAAAGCCTTGTAGAATACTCTTCCCACCATATGATATGGTCGGATCTTTAGTTAACAGGAGTTTTTGTAACATGATTGGACTCGTGCTTGTAACGCACGGTGAGCTGGCTGTTGAATTTTTGCATGCTGTAGAACATGTTGTTGGAACACAAGAGAAATTCGCAACAGTATGCGTCTATCCCGATGATGACATGGATCAGCGCCAAAGTGATATTATAGCCGCAGTTTCCTCTACAGATACCAATCATGGCGTGATCATATTAACAGATGTGTTCGGTGGAACACCGTCAAATATAGCTATTCCTGCTATTGAAAAAGGACGCGTTGAAATGATTGCGGGGGTTAATTTACCCATGCTCATTAAACTGATTTCTATTCGACAATCTCCTGATATTTCATTATCAGAAGCTTTAAGAATAGCGCAAGAAGCAGGGCGTAAATATATTAATGTACCAAGTATGACTTTATAGCGGATAATGAAACATCAATGCTTTCCAAAGACACTCTCTCATGTATTATACTAAGTCGCCATCTTAATATCTGTAATAAACGTGGATTACACGCCCGTGCTTCTGCAAAATTTGTACAAACTGTTGACAATTTCAACGCCATTGTTGAAGTCGAAAAGGATGGAAAAGTCGTTGGTGGCTCATCAATTATGGGCCTTATGATGTTAGCAGCTTCACCCGGTTGTAACCTGACTATCCGCGTTTCAGGACCTGAAGCAAGGGATGCACTCGATGCTCTTGAAAAACTTATCAACAATAAATTTGGAGAGGAACACTAAAACTTCTCACCAAAAAAAGCATGATAACCCCTGAGATAAAAGAGACTTCTTGCCATAATTATTTTAATTGGCTTTCTCGTTTTATCTTAAAGATATCAGCTTTCTCTTAAAGATATCAGAATTCATATTCCGTTTGTATTGCCGTTACAATGATTGTAGGCATACGTGCTTGTAATCATTGTATTGTTGTACGTGATATCTGTATAAGTTTCCTTTCCTACAGATATTTGATCAGTTTTATGCTTGATCGTTATGGCTATTGCCACGCTTAACACGCAATAATAAAATGGTTATAAAGACATGCTAAAGTAGCTTTGAGTCTACTTCTGAAAAATGTAAAAGATGATCCCACAATCAGAAGTCCATCAACTTTTCTTATTTTAAGCTGTATTTGTAGCGTTGATAATGAAAGCGCAAACCTCATTGCATATCTCTGCAATAAAATTGCACGCAACTTGCATTTTGTTGGAAATATGAAGATTATCTTAAATTCATAATTATGATAGCCATTTTTTAGCTCTTTTTTTTCTATATGATTGCCCCATTCCTAGTGGAGTGATCTACTTATTAATTCATACGTCATTGTGCTCACAGTGATGTTTTCTAACTATAAAGAGGTAACATGCAACGTTTGTTTAGTGCACTTCAGATTCCACAAGAAACAACGAGCGCTCTTATATCGCTGCAAAATGGCTTGCCAAATGCGCAGTGGATTAACCCGCAAAACTTTCACATAACTTTATCCTTTTTTGGTGAAGTTGAAGACGGGGTAGCAGATGAGATTATTCGGTCCTTGGATACAATAAAACTTCCCCCTTTTGCGCTAAAAACAAACGGTTTCAAAGTTTTTGGTTCAGAAGATGCCCCCCATTCTCTTGTTGTCCGTATTGAGCCTTGTGAAACTCTTAATCTTTTGCACGAACAGATGCAAAATATCCGGAACCGCTTGAAGTTAACGCCTGATGAAAAGCAATTTACCCCGCATATCACTCTTGCAAGATTGCTCGATATTAGACCTCAGGATCTTCCTCCTTATCTGTCTCATCGGAGTGATTTTTCATTTCCTCCTTTTGAGATTGACCGTTTTGTTTTACTGTTATCTCCATCTCCCGAAAGCAATTCTCCTTATATTGTGAAAGGAAGTTGGGTACTTCAAAGATAAAGGGTGTTTTTAACACCCTTTTAAAACCTTTTTTAATAAAATGCTTCAAAATGTGAAGCTACATACGTTGTAATACTGTGGTCTTACATTGCAGATGTTTATGCGGAATCAGATTCAGTAAAAGCTTCTTTTGCCCCCCCTTTGGCTACGCCAACTATCGCTGGACGTAAAACACGTTCGCCGATGATGTAACCTGCCTGAACAACTTCCTGAACAGTATTATCTGGAACATCGGAGTTAGAAATTTCAAACATTGCTTGATGAAAGTGAGGATCAAATTTTTGTCCCGCTGGATGAATTCTTTTCACGCCGTGACGTTCTAATGCTGCTATCATTGCACGCTCAGTCATTTCAACACCCTCAGCTAATGTTTTCAAACCAGCATCATTCTCCTTTGCCCCTTCAGGAATAGCCTCCAAAGCGCGGTTGAGATTATCGGAAACAGATAACATATCACGTGCAAAATTAGCGATTGAATAAACCCTTGCATCAGCCACATCACGTGCAGTACGACGCCGAAGATTTTCCATATCTGCAGCAAGACGTAAAAGTTGATCTTTCAGCTCTTTATTTTCATCCTGCAAAGCAGCTAAGGAATCAGTAAACTCATTTCCTTCCTCTTCAACATCTGCACGAGCTTCTGCTTTACGCATTTTTAAAAACTCATCGGCAGCTTGTTTAAGTGCATCACGATCAGCTGCTTTTTTCAAATCGCAATTTTCCAATGAAGCGTCAGTAAATTTGTTTTTTTCGTCAGACATAAAAATTCCATTCCTTCATAAGATTCATTACTATCGATATCGAAATTTTATAAACAAAAATCAAGGGGTATTTGCATATCTTAACACAATGAGCGTCTATAAAAATATCATCTGGGTTGTTCTAACGCAATAACTGCGAAACAAGTTGAGCTGTATAATCAACCATAGGTACGATTCTTGCGTAATTCAGCCGTGTTGGCCCAATAACCCCCAAAGCACCGATGACTCGTTGTTGTGAATCACAGTAAGGTGCCACCACTAAAGAAGAACCAGAAAGTGAGAACAACTTATTTTCCGAACCAATAAAGATACGGACCCCTGAACCTTCATCCGTTAAATCAAGTAGCTGCGCCATACTTTCACGCGTTTCAAGGTCATCAAAAAGGTGTCGTAACCGCTCTAAATCTTCTTCTGCTTTCACATCTTCAAGCAAATTGCTTCGCCCACGAACTATAAGGTGTATTTTATGATCAGCACCTTCTCCTCCCCAAAGAGCTAACCCCGTTTCAACAAGATGATGAGACAAATTATCAAGCGCAGCCCGTGTTTCTGAGCATAAACGCGCAATTTCTTCTTTAGCTTCACTCAATGTTCGCCCCTGAATATGGGCATTGAGAAAATTCGTTGCCTCCGTCAATTGTGCATGGGTAACCCCTTCCGGTAAATGAACAATACGATTTTCAACCTCACCTTGTTGAGTCACCAAAACGGCAAGAGCGTGCTCTCCATCAAGGCGCACAAATTCAATATGCTTCAATGTTCCTTCATATTTTGTCGCTAGAACTAATCCTGCTCCACGTGAAAGATCTGAAAGAACTTGGCTAGCTTGGATGAGAAAATGTTCAACCGATTGTGCATGACCAGCCTCCTTAACTTGGTTTTCAATACTTTCGCGCTCCTCAATTGGCAAATCACCCGCTTCCATAAATGCATCGACAAAAAATCGTAAACCTGATTGTGTCGGCATTCTTCCTGCAGACACATGAGGTGCATAAATCAAACCGAGATGTTCAAGATCACTCATCACATTACGAATTGTCGCAGGCGATAATGTCTGTTGCAAAAGCCGTGAAAGATTTCGTGATCCTACAGGTTCACCCTCATTGAGATAAGCTTCAACGATATGACGAAAGATATCACGTGAACGCTTATCAAGATATTGTAGTTCATTATCAATAGGTTTGTGCTTCATCACAATTGTTTCACTACTTCAAAAATACTCTCTTCTTATATAAGTTTTGCCAAGGTTTGGTCAAACAGTTTAAAGCAGTGCAAAAGTGTAATACATATTTATCATAAAAAAAAATATTATTATAAAAAAGAAAGATACTTTTATATGTCTTTCCAATTATTGTCCTCATCAAATACCTAAGATGTCATTTGAACGAAATATGAATAAACATTCAAAAATATTATGTCTCGTAAAATTTGGCAGAAATTATATTATATGATCGTTCAAACTGGTTTTTAGCACAAAAAATAGCTATCCCCTTTCAATTTAGAGAGATGTATATGAGAAGCATAACAACTAAAAAACTCGTCATTGCTACACACAACACCAGCAAATTGCATGAAATTAGTACATTGATCACTCCCTTTGGTCTAAAAATACTATCAGCAAAAGAGCTTGGATTGCCTGAACCAAAAGAAACAGGAACAACGTTTGAAGAAAATGCTTATATCAAAGCCTTTGCAGCCGCAAAAAATACAGGACTTCCTGCCCTCTCTGATGATTCAGGCTTAGAAGTGGATGCATTAGATGGTGCACCAGGTGTTTATACAGCTGACCTTGCTCTTCAACCCGATGGCACACGTAATTATTTAAAAGCTATGCAAAAAATAGAAGATGAACTCCAAAAAATTGGAGCTTATGAAAAAAAACAACGAAAAAGTCGGTTTATATCGGTTATCTGTATTGCATGGCCTGATGCTCATGCAGATTATTTCCGCGGGTGCGTTGAAGGTACATTTACTTGGCCTCCACGCGGCGATAAAGGTTTTGGCTTTGATCCTATCTTTTTACCAGATGGATATGAAAATACCTTTGGCGAAATGACAACAGAGAAAAAACATGGCTGGAAACTCAACGATAAAACACCCCTCTCGCATCGTGCGCGTGCTTTCAAGCTTTTGGCCGAAAATCTTCTGGTACTCTCATGAATGAAGCTTTTGGCATTTACATTCATTGGCCTTTTTGTGCTGCCAAATGCCCCTATTGTGACTTTAATTCGCATGTTCGCGTAAATGGGGTCGATCAGCCACGTTTCGTAGCTGCCTTTGAACGTGAAATAGAAACACAATACCATAAAATAGGTCCACGTCATATTACCAGTATTTTTATTGGTGGGGGTACCCCCTCCCTCATGACCCCTCAAACTGTTGATGCCTTATTAGAAGCGATTGCAAAAAAGTGGACGGTCAATGATAAAGCTGAAATTACACTTGAAGCCAACCCATCCAGTGTGGAAGCAGAACGCTTTCGCGGATACCGCACAGCAGGAATTAACCGTTTATCCCTAGGTGTACAAGCGCTTAATGATAAAGCACTACGACAACTTGGCCGTCTTCATGATGTAGAACAAGCTCTTCACGCTATTGCTTTAGCGCGAGAAATCTTTCCACGTTTATCCTTTGATCTCATTTATGCCCGCCCCGAACAAACACTCGAACAATGGAAATACGAACTTTTCCAAGCCATTGATTTGGCAGCAGATCATCTTTCTCTTTACCAACTCACTATCGAGGAAGGAACCGCCTTTAAACGGCTTCATGCCGCAGGAAAACTTATTCTTCCCGCATCAGAATTGGCAGCAGACCTGTATCACCTCACCCAAGAAATAACCGCACAACATGGACTCCTTGCTTATGAGATCTCAAATCATGCAATCCCCGGTGCCGAATCAGCGCACAATCTTCTTTATTGGCGCTATCACGAATATGCAGGCTTTGGTCCAGGCGCCCATGGACGCTTTATCGAGCACGCACCAAATTACTATCCTGCCTCTTCAAAAGCACCTGCTTCTCAAATTGAAAAACCTGAACGTTATGTCACAATAAATGAAAAATATCCCGAGCATTGGCTCGAATTGGTAGAAACTACGGGACACGGCTGCATTGAGACAGAACAATTAACCACAGAGCAACAAGCAAATGAAATGCTCCTCATGGGTTTACGCCTCTGCGAAGGTCTGGATCTTTCGCGTTATGAAACCTTAAACACTAAGGGATTACCAATGGAAAAGCTTATCGATTTACAACAACAAGAGCTGGTAGAAATGATAGGAAACCAACGCTTAAAAGCGACAAACAAAGGACGAATCCTTCTTGATCATATCATCAGCCAATTGGTAAACTAAAATCTTTATAATTCTCATCTCCATCATATTAATTGTGATATAATTTTACGGTTTTCAATTTGTAGCAAAAATGCCGTTGAAAAAACCATTGCTTCCTTTTTATGCAAAAAAATCAACAATGAAACGTTCATAAATAACCGTGAGAGTTTCCATCGCATCTAGAGTCACACATTCATCCACCATATGCATGGTTTGCCCCGGTAAACCAAATTCAACCACTGGGCAATAATCCTTAATAAATCGCGCATCCGAAGTTCCCCCAGACGTTGAACATTCTGGTATATTCCCTGTTACACTTTCAATAGCATTGGATAATGTGTTAACAAGTTTATCATTTTTGGTCAAAAAAACATCACCCAAACTTGGAATCCATTCAAGTTGATAGGTGGGGTATTGATCGTGCATATTTTTTGATTGCACTGATGTAAGACGTTCTTCAACTTCCCTCATAAGTGTTTCTTTTGTCCAAAGATCGTTGTAGCGTATATTAAAATGAATCGTCGTCTGTGCTGGAATAACATTCACCGCAGGATTACCTGTATCAATGGTTGTTAATTCCAAATTACTTGGTTGAAAATTTTCTGTGCCTTGATCTAAAGCAGTTTGTGTCAACGCTTGAAGAAGCTTACTTACTAAAGGTAATGGATTGGCTGCACGCTCGGGAAAAGCAACATGACCTTGGCGACCTTTAACGGTAACAATACCAGAAAGTGATCCTCGGCGGCCAATTTTTATCACATCACCAACCGTTTTTACGCTTGTTGGTTCACCCACAAGAGCGGCGGTCCATTTTTCACCTTTTTGCTCTGCCCATTTGAGAAGTTTTACCGTACCGTTAAGTGCAGGACCTTCTTCGTCACCAGTGATCAGAAGGCTTACCGTTCCTTTAATAGGCTGTTTTTCAAGAACTCGAGCCAGCGCCGCAATAAAACAAGCGATCCCGCCTTTCATATCAACAGCACCTCGCCCGTATAATTTCCCCTGATCTATTACACCTGCAAAAGGAGGATACTTCCAGTCTTCCAACGCACCCGGCGGCACAACATCCGTATGACCGGCAAACATAAGATGTGGCCCTTCTCTCCCCATCTTGGCATAAAGATTTTCAACAGCTTCTGTATTTTTATCTGTAAAAATGGGACGCTCAACACAAAACCCTATCTTCTTTAAAAATTGTTCCAAACTTGATAAAGCACCCGCTTCATGAGGCGTAACAGAAGGACAACGAATAAGCGCCAGTAATAGCTGAAGTGGATCTGTAAGGACAGGCATAAGTGCGCTTCCGATCTGAATTTAAGAGTGACCCAAAGATTATTAAGCTGAATTACAAAAAAGATAAAGTAAAAACATTGAAGACACTCAGCAAACCAAGCAGGGGAAGACAATCGTGCTGAGGCTTCAATGGCTTGCTCATCATGCGATGAAGCACATATATAATGAAATGCTCAACACAAAGTTCCGCAAAACATTGTCTTTATAAGGTTTTTTATATTTCCAACTTATATGAATGAAAATTGATCGCTTGCAACATATGACCATTTTCTTTCAACCAAGCGCGATACGTTTTACTATCTGGACAAAGTTTTTCACAAAGAGCCCAAAATTTTGGTCCGTGATTCATTTCAATAAGATGAGCAACCTCATGGGCAACAACATATTCAACAATTTCTTTTGGTGCCATAACAAGACGCCAAGAAAAAGAGAGACGTCCCCTTATTGAACAAGAACCCCAACGACTTTTAGTATCTTTATAACAAATTGATTTCACTTTACGCTCTACTTTATGTGCATAATGTCCCACCAATGGCGTTATAATGAGCGCAGCCTGCTTCTTTAAAACATCAGCAACACGTCTTGGCAAATGTTCTAATTGACCATAAACAATAATTTGAGGCTCTTGACCCACATCTCCTGCAACGATTTCTGTTATCCCACGCCCTGCTTTATGTCTTATGGTATGTGCAATACCCAATATAGGAATTGTTATACCCTCCTTGAGATAAGAATTTTCGTGAGAAAATTGTACGCGAGAAAGGCGGTCCTCAATCCAAGATCGGTGCTTTTCAATAAAATCTTGAACTGAACAGCGGCTTATCGCAGGTGGTGTTGTTACACAAATCTCCTGATTACTCGCATCAATACGTAATGTAAGACGACGCGCATGCTTATGTTCCCGCACCCGCAGAGGCACAACGCGATCAGAGAAAATAAAAGGCTGTTCATAAACAATCATATATTATGTCTTCATCATCAATGAATTTATCTCTTATTCTGCATTAATTCGGTCAACCAATGACCTTAAGACTGTTTCAAGACAATCCAAATCTTGTGGACGTGAAAAGCGGTGATCCGCATCACGAACAAGTGTCAATGTTACATCATGTAAAGGCAAATGGTTAAGTAAAGTCAATGTATGCTGATAGGGTATCTCCTCATCTTCCATCCCTTGTAAAATATGAATAGGACAGCCAACATCAATGCACCCCTCCATAACGCAGTTGTCTCGTCCATCTTCAATCAAGGCTTTTGTAAAAGGCATCGGCTCGTCATCACCAACGGCAGGTCGTTCAATATATCCTTTTTCTTCCAAAATTTTCCATTCCTCTGGGCCTAATGCTGGTTCCACCAAGGTTTGTGTAAAATCAGGAGCTGGTGCAATTAATACCATACCAGCAAGTGCCTTATTCTTCTGCGCAAGCATCATAGCAAGCCTTAAAGCAATCCACCCCCCCATAGAGGTACCAATCACTATTTGTGGTCCTTCACAATAGGTTTCAAAAATCGCTAAACTTTCCTTCACCCAACGTGAAATCGTCCCTTGAAAAAAATCACCCTCAGACTCTCCATGGCCAGAATAATCAAAACGTAAACAGGACAAATTATTCTTCTGAGCAAAATCATCAACCAACATCGCTTTACTTCCCAACATATCGGATTGATAACCATGAAGCCAAACTAAACCAAGAGAACCATTACCTTTGCGATAACGCACGGCTAGATCCGTACCTTCAAATGAAAAAAACTGGCATAAATTATTGAGATTCATTCTTATATTCCTCTATGAAAGATCTTTACTTATAAAAGAAAAAACTCCGTCTTCCAAGTCAACTCTCAAAGCAATAAATCAAATAATGAAACGAATTCTAGTTGTTTTTCCGTATATAATTGTATATTAAATATGTCATAGATGAATCAGAATAAGGAGCATAAATCATTCGCAGACCATTTAAAATGACACCCACGCAGAAAGATGGGCCACGTTCAAACCAGGATATTCGGGTTCCCTGCGTTCAGCTTATCAATGATGAGGGACAGCATCAAGGGGTTGTTGCAACGCAAGAGGCTCTTGCTATGGCTGCAGATGCGGGGCTTGATTTGGTTGAGATTGTACCAAATGCAGATCCTCCAGTGTGTAAAATTGTCGATTTGGGAAAACTGAAATATCAAACCCAAAAAAAGGCAGCTGAAACACGCAAAAAACAAAAAATCATTGAAATCAAAGAAATTAAGATGCGTCCAAATGTTGATATTCATGATTATGAAGTCAAGCTTAGGGCCGTCCGTCGTTTTATTGGTAACGGTGATAAAGTAAAGATTACTTTACGTTTTCGTGGTCGTGAAATGGCCCACCAAGATCTTGGAATGAAACTTCTGCAACGCGTTAAGGAAGATACAAATGAAATTGCTAAGATCGAATCTGAGCCAAAGCTCGAAGGCCGTCAAATGATGATGGTGATAGCTCCTAAATAATTTTTCATGGAGACAAAATAGAGTGCACTATAATGCGCGACTTACCTAGAGTGAGCAGAGGAATATAATGTTAAAAGCATCGCATTTGATTGTTGCGGTGCTTTTTAAGATTGGTAGTCGCTGTGCGCTAATATCTCTATAGGACGGCGCTTCTTTATCAAGAAGGTAAAACGTTTTTAATAAAAAGTACCTCAATCTTGCGTCAAACAATGATAAAATAGAGAAGCGTTTCATGGGCAAAAAACAAATTTTCCCTTTTGATAAACAACTTATCATCCGTCTTTTACGAGAAAATTTTTATAAACATGTGCGCTGGTACAGCATCGCTATTTTTTCAATGATCATCATTTCCTGCACAACTGCAGCCAGCGCATGGTTGATGCGTGATGTTGTCAATTATATTATTGATGCACAAAATTTTAGTATGATTGTTTTGGTGTCTAGTATCATTGCTTTCATTTTTATTCTCAAAGGGATTGCAACTTTTGCACAAACTTATTTTCTGAGCAAAGCAGGAAACAGTATCGTTGCTGAACAGCAGCGCAAAATTTATGCACGCCTTATGGAACAGGGAGTTTCCTTTTACCAAAATAATACTTCATCCGATCTTCTCGTCCGTGTCACCCATAACGCTACAGCAGCCCGTAATGTCATTGATATCATTATTACAACTTTTGTACGTGATTTGCTCTCCGTTAGCGGTTTGTTACTGGTTATGTTTATCCAAAATTTTGCGTTAATTACCATTACCTTAATCGTAGGCCCACTGGCTTTTTTTGGTATTCGAATGACTTTAAAACGTGTTCGTAGTCTTGTGGAAAAAGAACTTCTTTCGCTCGGTGAAATTATCAAAATTGTGCAAGAAAGTACTATTGGTATTCGGGTCATTAAAGCTTTTTCATTAGAAAAGCTGATGAAAAAACGCATGAATCAAGCTATTTGTGAGGTTGAAAAACAAGCAAATAGTATCGCAAAACTTCAAGCTATTACAAATCCGATTATGGAAACACTCGCTGGCGTTGCTATTGCCGGTATTATCTGCTTTTCCGGCTACCTTGCAACCCAACGCGCAGGCGTTCAAGGTGAATTAATGTCTTTTATTGTTGCTTTACTTCTCGCCTACGAACCTGCAAAAAGATTAGCAAATGTACGTGTTAAAATCGAAGCTGGTTTAGTCAATATCCGTACAATGTATGAAATAATCGACACTCCACTTACATTGATAGAGCATAAAGAAGCTAAAGATCTGGATAAAACGCAAGGAGCTATTCGTTTCGAACATGTTTCTTTTGCATATACGGATGGCCAGATGGTATTGAAAGATATCAATCTAGAAATAGAACCTAGAAAAATGACAGCATTGGTAGGACCCTCTGGTTCAGGAAAGTCAACCCTTATCAACCTTATTATGCGCCTTTATGATCCTACACAAGGACGTATATTAATAAATAGTCAAGACATCCGCTACATCACATTTCGCTCCCTTAGAAAGCTGATGGCCTATGTAGGACAGGATACTTTTCTTTTTCAAGGAACTGTTAAATACAATATTGGGCTTGGAAAAGAAGGTGCCAGTGATAATGATATTATAAAAGCAGCAAAAGCAGCCAATGCTCATGACTTTATTATGGGGTTGCCAAATGGTTATGACACACAGATAGGTGATAATGGCAGTAATCTTTCAGGGGGACAAAAACAACGAATAGCCATTGCAAGAGCAATGCTTCATGATAGCGAGATCTTAATTCTTGATGAAGCAACAAGTGCCTTAGACTCACACACCGAAGCCCAAGTTAGTGAAGCACTTCATCATCTGACCAAAGGGCGTACAACTATTGTCATCGCCCATCGCCTTTCAACTATCGTTCGTGCTGATAAAATCGTTGTCATCCAAAACGGAAAACTGGTTGAACAAGGTACCCAAAAAGAACTGCTAGCAAAAGAAAATGGCTTTTACAAAAAGCTTTATAATATCCAATTCAAAAAGCAAATGTCCTAAGCAGTTGGACCTTAAAAACCTCAATCCTTAATAGTCTCTTTCATAAAATAAGCCAAAACTAGAATTCTTTTCATTCCCTATGGCACCTTTAGCTTTGAGATGACGCGAAATATCCAAATTAATTGTTCCCTTCGTCGTCCCATTTGATCCCGCTTCAAAACCTAGATAAATGTTATTGTGTATGTAACGTCCAACACGCAAGCCCGTATTACCTTTTTCATCAACTATAACATCAAGATCATCAAGACCAATTTTAGTCCGTAAAGCGTTCAATAAGGATGTATTAGAAGCTCCTGCAAGTTCAGCTGCCGCCGCTGCAAGCTGCGCAATCTGAAAGGGTGATAATTCATTAAGAGAGCGCTTAAAAATCAAACGCGCTAAAACTTCATCCTGTGGTAAATTGGGTTGTGAAGAAAAATTAATATTAAGATTATCAATCGTTCCACTTACAGTTACAGTGACCCGAATATCACCGCTATTATTATTGGTTACAAAATAAACCGTAGGATTAAGATTACCGCTAAAACTCGCTTGACCTTGATCAAAATTAAGACGTTGTGAAAGAATATCAAAACGTCCACGAATCATCTTAAATTCACCAATTGGATGCACATCATTCAATGGACCTGCTAGGTTAATGCGTCCCCCCAGTTCAGCATCTAACCCTCGCCCACGCACAAAAAACTGATTGTGCGCCATAATACGCATATTCGATAGCACAATAGAGGGAGATTCTTGAGAGATACCACGATTTTTGTTCGTGATTTTAACATCAGCACGTTCGAGTGTTTTTTGAATCGGTTTGGTTAAATTCTTATTTTTAATATCAAGCAATTTCGCATTTTGAAAATGATCAGGAACAAGAACTTCAGCCTTTTCAACTGTAATATCACCACCAATAACAAGATTATCCCCAAAATGCCCCGTCATTGTCATCTTACCTGACAGCGTTGCAAGAATCATAGAACCGTCATTGTAATTGGCGTTATCGAGATTAAATACCAAATCTGGCTGTAGATCATTCGTAATATGCCCCGAAGCAGAAACTACCCCCCCCTCAGACGAAAAAGCAGAAGCTTTCTCTATAAGGATGTGATTGCCATTTAGTTTGCCTTCAATGGTTATATTATTTAGCCCTAAATTCGTTTTTGAATCGAAAAAGCTACCATTAACTATAGAAAGATCCCCTATTAACTGCGGCTGAGATAAAGTACCATTTAGAGTGGCATCAATTCTTGCTGTGCCCTTTAAATGCGCACCACGCTCAGCTAAAAATGGATCCAAAAAAGCAAGCGGCATTAACCCTTTAACATTTAATCCAACTCTTGAATCTTGCAGAGAAATAGGTCCACTTACAGAGAGATCTAGCTCCTTCTCTCCAGTCGCTGTAATACGCTCGATATGAAATGTCGATTTTTCATAAGAACCGCGAGCAGTCATATTTATCGATGCAAGCCCTTTATGTGTTGTAACGGTTAAGTTTTGGCTAGAAAGCTCAAAATGAGCAGATGGATCTTTCAATGTTCCACCAATATCAACCTTGCCCGTCACCATTCCACCAAGCGCTTGTTTTTCGATAAAACCGTTCGCTAAATGCGCAGGCAAATTTTGTAAATTGACATGCAAATCAAACTTATTTTCACCCAAAGACATAGCCCCACGCAGTTGCGCTTGCAACCCATCGCCGGTTAAATCTCCATTTAAAGTAAGATTTTGATCTACCATTTTACCTGTAGCAGAAAGTACAAAAGGCGTTATTTTCTTTTCTTGAAGAGCAACGGTTGTCAGCCCCTCACTTTTTATATCATAGGTCACAACAGGTTTTTTCAAACTGCCACGAATCATAATCTGCCCTGTTAAAGTACCAGCAGCTCCAAGATCAGGTTTCCACAGATTGGCCACAGTAACAGGAAAAGCATTCATTGTAAGATGCAGATTTAGGGTATCATAAAAATCACCCGCAAGTACAATCTTGCCTCCATTAACTGAAAGTCCCAATTCATTTATCACCATGCCATCTTTATCAAAAACAATCGTAGCCAATTTTGGCAATGTTGCGTGAAGATTAGATTGTTTCACATCCATGGTTTCAATCTGTATTTCTCGTTTTATGCCTTCTGAAAGCCCCATCGTAATCATATGACCAGAGAGCTGTACATTTGTATTATCATGCAACATTGTTTGAACAGTAAAAGCTGTTTGCCCATTTCTATCATTGGCGTGAGCCTTCAAACGATTAACCATCAACAAAGGTGTTTGAATATTCTCTGCATTGATAAAACCCTCAAGCTGGGGTGTGCCAAAAGGATCAAATATATCAGCTTTGACTTCCAACTTTTTAATTTTATTCTTTGCAAAACTTAAACGATCAACGTGGGCCTCCAGATTGGCTTTTTGACTGCCATTTTGCTCGTCAAAAAGAAAATCTCCTTTTACTTTTCCACCACCTTCCTGCAAAAATAATGCAGCAAGCACTGAAATATCATCAGCGTCAATATGCAAAGCGCCTTTCACAAAACCTTCAATTGTTTGAGAAAGATTACCGGTTATCTTGGCGTTCCCTCCCTTAATATGAATATCCTGAAGTTTTCGAAGCTGATTGGCTTCCTCAAAAGAAGCAGAGACATGCAGTGGTTTCTTAGCAAAAGTTCCTTCACCTTTTACAGAACCTGTTAAAGAAGTAATTGGCGATGTATTATCTACCAGTGTCTCCATAGTGAGTGTTGTGTTTTGAAGTTTCTTCCCCACTAAAAAGGCTTCAGCAACATGGGCGCTTGTTCTAAGCTTTATACGACTGTTTTTTCCTCTGGCAGTACTTTGAATTGTGAGCGCACCACTTATTCTCGGATCTAACATAGCGAGATCAGATACTTGAGCAAACAAGTCCATCTTAGCGCTCTCACTTGAAAAACGTCCATCAGCCTTTATGTTTGCATATTGATTTTTCAAATCCAAACGACGCAAAACAAAATCCGTTGTATTTCGAGCAACACCACCCGAAAGAGTAAGATTACCTTTCAATAAACGATCAAAAGGCTTCACGCCTATTTTCGTATCGTTAGCCATCCCTGATAATTCAAGATCAAAAGTGCCACTCATTAAACCAATCGTTCCTTTGGCTTTAATATCTGCGCTACTAGAAGGTAATTTATTACTCAACAGTCTTAAAAGAACGAATGTTTGTGCTTTTAAACCAAGATCACCCTTAAAAACAAAATGATCCATCTTTCCTTTTAACCAAGCAGAAAAACCCTGAGCCGTAACACTAAAATCATGAATCAAAACCGGTTTGCCAGAAACAATATCTGTATCCAGATGCACATGAACTGTTTGGCTTGAATCTTTTTCCAATGCGCTGTTAGCCTTTATAACCCCCTGAAGTGTCCCATTAACTTGGATACCGACATGACGAGAAGCTACATTATCAAGATTTTCGCTCACCCCCCCCATATCAAAAATTGCATCACGAATATGAACATTTTGATTTTTCAAATGATGCACAACAAATCGCCCACTCCAAGATTGTTGCCCTTCACGCCCATAATCAATGGTTAAAGCAAGGTTATCGGCACGCGTTTGTGCTTCTGATGCTGGTAAATGCGCAGACTCATTTTCCTTATCAAGAGCCATTTTTCCGTCAACAAAAAGCCGCCGTAAAAACCCATCTGCTGTTACTTCAGCATTAGCAACAACATTCATTGCTTTTCCCTGAATGACCATATGATCAAGGTGTGTTACGCCTTCTTTTGTCATTCTTGCTTCTGCTTGCAACGTTACATCAGATTCGAAAAAACTACGATATTGAGGAGGCATTAAAAAGCCAAGCGTACCTACCAGCTTAGTAGAAATACTATGTCCTTCTGAAATACTTGCAAGAATAACATTGCCATCTAAAATAGGGTGATGATCTGCCTCTAAATAAAGCTTGACAACTAAATCATCAAAAGTACCTTCACCTTTAATAGAAAAATTGACTGCAGAACTCTTTTCAAGGTTAAAAACATGAGTCAAAATGCCATTTTGCGGTTCATTGGCAGAAATATTAATTTTAGCTGTACGGTCGCTATCGGATATCTTTGTTAGAATAGAAAAAGAACCTGGTGCATCTAAACGATGCGCTGCTATATCAACATCAAAGTCATCATGAGCCAAAGTCAGATGTCCCTTTAAGGAGACATCAGTAGAAAAACCAAAAAGACTCTGTTCAAACGCCACACGCTCAGCTGTAAGCGTCTTGATAGAAAGAGTCAGTGGCAATTTTGGAAGAGAGAACTTTCCCGATTCAATGGCAGGAATAAGGGTAGAGCCATACGGTTTGCGTAAAAATGTAATCTGTTCTACCGAAAGCTCATTAATATCCATGCGCCCCTTAAGCAAAGCTAGACGATTCCAATCCATTTTAGCATTGGTAATTTTAAGCCAAACGCCCTTTTTATCACTAACGGTAATGGCATCAATCGACATTTGAGAAGACAATGTCCCCTGCATATTATGTAAACGAACTTGCCGATTAGGCGCTGAAAGTCTGCGTTCAATCAAAGAGACAAACCATGAACGATCATCCGCTGCGGCTTCGCTAGAAGTTATCTTGCCTCCTTTCGTAAAAACAAAAGTGCTTACCAGAAGAAAAAAAAGTCCAAATAAGAAAATCGATAAACGCACACTTTTTTTCATTAAAATGCTTGCCCTATACCCACATAAAAACCAATACGAGGATCACCTTTTTCCCGCTTAAGAGGAAAAGCTAAATCAACGCGTAAAGGACCAAGACCTGTCATATAACGCCCTCCAACACCAACACCCCATTTAATTTTTTGAGAAAAATCAAAACGCGCCTTTTCCCCTACGAGACCTCCATCAACAAAACTAACAAATCCTATCTTATCATTTAAAGAAAGGCGTAATTCTGCTGAACCCTCAACAAGTGCACGCCCCCCAATAATAGCATTATTTTCTGTTTTGATACCAATATTACGATATGCGTAACCGCGAACAGACCCACCACCACCAGCAAAAAAGAGCCTATCCGAAGGTACATATGCTGCATCGCTTCCAATAATCGTACCAAGCTTTGCTCGCGCTGCAAAAACAAAATGATCCTTTTCATCCAGCGCCCAATAAGAACGCCCTTCTAAAGTCATTTTTGTCACAAAACTGCTAAAACGCATTTCATAAAAAGGTTCAACAACCGCTTCACCATACAAACCTTTTGTCGCATTGAACTTATTATCACGACTATCGTAAATCAAACCACTTGGTAACCCAATTGTTGTAAAATTACGGCTCCCCAAATAAGCATTACGTGAATAACCATTAGAAACTTCTACAGCAACCTGTCCTGATAAATCATTATTAAAGATATGTGTAATACCCAATTTTCCTCTGATAGCTTTTGTCGTGTAATTGTCTAAGACATCTTGCTGCACTTTTAGTTCCGTTCTAAAGTCCGTATCAGGAGTCAATATACCGGGCTTTATAAATGTACCTCCAAAAAGATAATCAAAATTCTTGAAATTATACGATTGCTCCTTATTACTGCCGACACCACTTATTTTTGTCTCAATTTTAAGACGTTCTGCATGACCAAAAAGATTTTTATGCATCCAGTACGCTTCAAAACCCGCACCATCTAATGTCGAATAACTGCCACCAGCACCAAACCGTCGTGGTTTGCGCTCTTCTACAACAAGCGTAAGCGGTAAACTACCATCAGGATTAATTGTATCAGCCTCACGTATATTTACAGCACGAAAAACATCAAGTCGCGTAAGTCGTTCATTCGCTTTGACTAACGCGTCAGAATCGTATTTCTGGCCTAATTTTAATCCTGCCATCCATGCGATATAGGCTGAATCCACGCGCGGCTCCTTACTAATATTCCGCACCCTTAAAGGACCGTAATAAGCCTCTCGTCCAGGATCAATCGCTATCTGCGCATCAATGAGACGTGTAGCGTGATCCGCAATAACTTCACTATTAATAATTTTAGCTTTAGCATAACCTTGTCGGCGCCATCCTTCAATCGCCCATCTTTCTGCTTTAAGAACGGTTTCAGATTTGGCAACAGCCCCAACTTTATAGCCTAACTCTCCAATTGTGCGATTTTTATTGGTTTTATATTTCACAAATGGAGCAACTTTATCGATACCAGCAACACTAAAAATATATCGTGGACCAGCATCAATCATAATAACAATATTGGATTGTGCTGGAAGCTGAGTCACAGGACTCAAATCAGAGGCTTCAAAACCATTAATTTTAATACTAATAATACCACCATAGCGTCCATCAGCATAAAGAGCAGAAAGAATTGCTCGATAATCTGAACGGGCTTTAGCTAACAAACCAGAAGAACTAGATAAGGCTTTATCTTTATCAGCGACAAGAGAAGAAACAGCCTTAACTATTTTAATACCATCTGGCGGCGCCCCCGGTGATGCAATAACATCAACTGTATAAAATTTCTCTGTACTATTAACATCAAAAGAGGAATTTATTTTCTTTTGACCAAAAAGTGGAATGCCGAAAAATTCAAACGCTGCAAGCGGCTGTGGAAAAGCAAAAACGAAGCATAACCCCATAAATACACAGCGCACGATTCCTGATTTTAATAAAATCCGCGTTCGACATATCATCAAATCAGATACCTTTAGTACATTCACATCTTTACAAATAACATCAAACAAAAAAGATAAATATATCTACTTGCAATATTTCACACGTTTGCTCACACAAAACAACATCTTTGGCTTGAAATGCATAACGTCATCCTCCCCCTTATATTCACGAAATCCTGCACTGCTGTGCAACACAAACAGCTCCCATCTTTTCTCCTAGCATATTCATTTAGTGCATTATAAATGTTTTGTTTGGCCGCATATTATCATGGTTAAATTTGTGCAAATTATCATCCATGATTGCATTACAAAAGCTTGCACACGTATATAGATCTCTCACTCCCAAAAACCATATGGACACTTCTTGATTTTTATGTGCAGATGTGATTGTTTCTTCTAAGTCAAACGGGGAGGCAAGCTGATGATCGCACGTGTTACAACTGTTGCTTTTCGCGGTCTAGAAGCAGTACCTGTTGATGTACAGGTTATGATCTCCTCTGGTAAAATAGGAATGGCTATTGTTGGATTGCCAGATAAAGCAATTGCAGAAAGCCGTGAACGCGTGCAAGCAGCTCTCCATGCTTGCGGACTTTCTATGCCCAATAAACGGGTTACCATTAATCTTGCACCAGCTGATTTACCTAAAGAGGGATCACATTATGATTTGCCAATTGCTGTAGGCTTAATGCTTGCTATGGGAGTTCTTCCTCCTGACGTAGCACAAGATTACATCATCTTAGGAGAATTATCACTGGATGGGTCACTTACCGCCATCAACGGTGTTTTACCAGCTGCAATGACAGCTTTATCACTTGATAAAGGGCTTATTTGTCCCCATCAATGCGGACCTGAAGCGGCATGGGCAAACGCAGAGATGAACATTCTTGCACCTGAGACTCTTCTCACCATAGTTAATCACTTTAAAGGAACCCAAATACAAAAACGCCCACAACCGCGCCAATATACAATCCAAACTGAATTTCCAGATCTTTGCGAAATTAAAGGACAAAAAACCGCCAAACGCGCATTAGAAGTTTGCGCTGCTGGGCGACATAACATTTTGTTTGTAGGTCCTCCTGGTGCAGGAAAGTCTATGTTAGCTCAACGCTTACCTTCCATTTTGCCGCCTCTTGATAGCCGTGAGCTCTTAGATGTTTCTTTGATCGCTTCTATCACTGGAGAAACAGTCCATAATACCATTTCACTCCACCGCCCTTTTCGTGCCCCGCATCATTCTGCTTCCATGGCAGCAATGATTGGTGGTGGTCTTAAAGCACGACCAGGAGAAGTCTCACTTGCACATAACGGTGTTTTATTTCTTGACGAGTTGCCTGAATTTTCTCCGCAAGTTCTTGATTCTCTTCGTCAACCTTTAGAGAGCGGAGAATGTGTTATCGCCCGTGCTAACCACCATATTAGTTATCCCGCTCGTATCCAACTCGTTGCTGCAATGAACCCTTGCCGATGTGGTATGGCAGGCGAAAAAGACCATGTTTGTGCTAAAGGAATACGTTGTCAAATTGATTATCAATCACGCATTTCTGGTCCTCTGCTCGACCGAATTGATTTACGCATCGATGTCCCTGCTTTAACAGCTATGGATCTTATGCAACCAGAACAATCAGAAAAAAGCTGTGATATTGCAAAACGTGTTGCACGGTGCCGTGCTATTCAAACCAAACGTTTTGCTAAACTGGGACTTGACTATATTCGCACCAACGGCGATTGTCCTGCTAAAATCATCGAACAAATTGCCATTCCTGACAAAAACGCCGCTAAACTCTTAAGGGATGTGAGTGAAAAGATGCACCTTTCTGCACGCGCCTATCATCGCATTCTCAAAGTTGCACGCACTATTGCTGATCTTGACGAAGCAAACCATCTTTCACGCCACCACCTTGCGGAAGCTATTTCCTATCGATTGGGCACTGAAAGGTTAACAGTTCTTACCTGAAAACAAGTATGCGTCAATAAAAACTAACAGGAAAATAACGCAGATAAAGCTCCGCAAGTTTGCCATCATCTTCTAGAGATTTTAGAGCATAATTGAGTGTATCAACTAATTTTGCATTCTTTTTTGCAACAGCAAGCTGCATTCCTTGCCCCAATAGTTGTGGAGCCATATAAGTACCTCCAACAAAATGACAGCAATCAACGGACTTTGAATCGTTTAACCATAAAGATAAAGCAAATCCATCATCGAAAATAAGATCAATTTTATGATCCTGTAACGCTTTATAGAGCTCTACCCTGTCTTTAAATCCTTGCCCTTTAGCTTCAGGAAAATAACTATGAAACAACTTTTCGTGAGCACTCTTAAACAAGAACCCACTGCTTAAATGTGCAAGTTTATCACTTATTGGCTCATCGAAATTCATAAGTCGAGATGCAACAAACCGAGCGGGAAAGCGCAGATAAGTTTTTGTAAAAACAAGATCTTGACGCGTTTCGATCGTTTCTTTTAAACCAGCGATAATCACTTCTGCACCGCCATTTTTAACATGATCTACGAGTTCTTCCCAAGGAACAACTTCCACTTCACAGAATTTCTCAAGATTTAATTTTGCGCAAATAGCGCGCAACAAATCGAGATTATAGCCCGCAAAGCGTCCTGTTTTGTCAAGAAAATTAAAAGGAGGAAAATCAAAAGTTGTTACAAAACGCAAACGGGTTATACCCGTTGTATCAGGTCGTAGCAAATGCTCATGCGAATCAAAAAAAGAGGGGAGTCTCCCAGCTGTTTCAGCTTTTGCCAAGAATGGAAAGAGGAGTACCCATGCTATCAATAAGGCTTTCATAAGAGTATTTAACACATCTATAGATTTATTTATTTTCAAAATCTTTCCCCCCTCCTGATTTCTCAAAGTTAAAATGCAACTTGCTTAGTCACAATATTATTTAATGCACTTAACTAAAACATCTGGTACTTTCATAAATTAAAATGGCTGGTATGTTTTTAAACTGTCAAAAAACTGAAAAAAATTCCTATGTGTTTTAGGATACAGCGGTAATATCAGAATTTTTGCATAAATCTTCTCAAATCAAATAAACGCACAAAAAAAAGAAAGTAATAATGAAAGAAAGCGTTTTTTAGCACAAATGTAAAACTAAAGACTTTTGTGCTGTTATCAGTTTTATTTTATCTTAAATATCCTCACTGAAGTAAGAAAATCTCTTTTATCTTCCTTCTGAAAAACGCGTACAAACCACTAACCGTATATACTTCGAATGCTATTTCATAATTTTTAGAAAAATCCTCCTCTTGCCAACACCAAATGACGCAAAAACACATCATCCGTATCCGTTTTTAGGCATTATGCAAAAATAAGCAAAACGAACGGCATATTTTTACAAAGCTAATTATCGTATATCAAACAAAAAGGACGCCTATAAAAGACTTCGTTGGCTTTCTACAGAGTCTTACTCATCATAAGGAAGCAATAATATCTCATGCCTCTCGTAAGCGAAAAATCCACGTGGCTATTCGTTTCTTCTCAAAAATTAACAATCCATGGAAATGGCTTTTATCAAATTGCATTACGTTTCTCTAAATCCAAAATGCAATGTACGGTACAACATCATTTGCTTATGCAAAAATCATTCTCTCTTGAACGCCATTATATATTAACAGATGTTGAATATAAATCTGATATACGGTAAATGTTTAATGTGGTTATTCCATAAATAACTGGCCGAAATGTTAAGCGCACAAAAAGCTGATGAAATATTGCAAATTGAACACAGAAATGGATTAACTTTATGAGTGATGAAATAACTTCACCAATATGTGGTGATGAGTATGATGCCGCTTCCATCAAAGTTCTCAAAGGTCTTGATGCTGTACGTAAACGTCCTGGCATGTATATCGGTGACACCGATGATGGTTCAGGTTTGCACCATATGGTCTACGAGGTTGTAGACAATGCTATTGATGAAGCTTTAGCCGGTCATGCTACCCTTGTGAATGTCACACTTCATGCTGATGGATCTTGCTCTGTTCGTGACAATGGACGTGGAATTCCAACAGATATTCACCCAACAGAAGGCATTTCAGCAGCTGAAGTTATCATGACGCAACTTCATGCAGGTGGAAAATTTGATCAAAACTCTTATAAAGTTTCAGGTGGATTACACGGCGTTGGTGTCTCTGTTGTTAATGCATTATCGGTTTGGCTAAAACTGCAAATCAAACGCAATGGTAAAATTCATGAAATATCATTTACTCATGGAGTCGCTGACGCCCCGCTAAAAATCATTGGTGATTGCGATGCAGAAAGTGGAACAGAAATCAGATTTCTACCAAGCTCTGAAACCTTTACCATGGTTGAATTTGATTTTGAAACCTTGGAACGCCGCCTGCGGGAACTCGCTTTCTTAAATTCTGGCGTATATATTCTTCTTGTTGACGAACGCCATGCTGACATTAAATCCGTCGAATTACACTATGAAGGTGGATTAGTTGAATTCGTCAAATATATTGATCAATCAAAAAAACCGCTGTTGAACGATCCTATTTACATTGCAAGTGAAAAAGATGGGATGAGCGTTGATGTTGCTTTATGGTGGAATGATTCCTATCATGAAAAAGTCTTATGTTTTACCAACAATATCCCTCAACGTGATGGCGGAACCCACTTAATAGGTTTTCGGAGCGCTCTAACACGTCAAATTAATGGCTATGCTGAATCTTCAGGTATTGCAAAAAAGGAAAAAGTTAACCTGACTGGTGATGATTGCCGTGAAGGCTTAACCGCTATTCTTTCAGTCAAAGTTCCAGATCCAAAGTTTTCTTCGCAGACAAAAGATAAATTGGTTTCTTCTGAAGTGCGTCCTATTGTTGAAAATTTGGTGAATGAGGGGCTTTCGGTATGGCTGGAAGAGCATCCTAATGAAGCAAAGTTGCTTATTAGTAAAGTGGTAGAAGCTGCAACAGCACGTGAAGCAGCGCGTAAAGCACGTGAACTCACAAGACGAAAAGGAGCGCTCGATATCACTTCTCTGCCAGGAAAGCTTGCCGATTGCCAAGAACGTGATCCAGCTAAATCAGAAATTTTTATCGTAGAGGGCGATTCAGCTGGTGGTTCCGCAAAAAGTGGGCGTTCACGCCAAAATCAAGCGATTTTGCCCCTACGCGGTAAAATTCTCAATGTTGAGCGGGCACGCTTCGACCGCATGCTCTCATCTGAGATGATTGGAACACTTATCACCGCTCTTGGAACTTCTATTGGTAAAGATGAATTTTCACCGGATAAATTACGTTATCATAAAATCATCATCATGACCGATGCGGATGTTGATGGTGCGCATATTCGCACCCTGCTCCTTACTTTCTTTTTTAGACAAATGCCCGAATTGATTGAGCGTGGACATCTTTATATTGCTCAACCCCCCCTCTATAAAGTGACGCGTGGAAAGGCTTCTCAATATATCAAAAATGAAGCAGCATTCGAAGAATTTTTGATTGATTCTGGACTGGAAGAAACAACTTTAGAATTATCAACAGGAGAGATTCGTGCAGGAGCTGATCTGCGCCAACTCACCGAAAACGCTCGTGTGTTACGCCAACTTTTAAATGGTCTTCATACACGCTATGATCGCACAATTGTTGAGCAAGCAGCAATTGCCGGTATTTTTAATTCTGAAGCTCTTTCAACATCAGAAAAAGCACAACAAACAGCGGATAAAGTAGCCAAACGTCTTGATTTGATTGCTGATGATATGGAACGTGGTTGGAGCGGTTACAACACATCAGATGGAAGTTTGTGTTTTGAGCGCGTTTTACGTGGAGTTAAAGAGGTCATTACCCTTGATGCAGGACTTATCAATTCAGCCGACGCACGTCAAATTGATCGCGTTTCCCAAAATCTCATAGAAATATATAATATCCCACCTCTCTTACACCGTAAAGATAAGTCAGAGCATATTTTTGGACCCATGAGTCTTTTAGAAAGTATTTTTACAAATGGTAAAAAAGGCATCACTCTCCAGCGTTATAAAGGTCTGGGAGAAATGAATGCTGAACAACTTTGGGAAACAACTCTTGACCCTGATGGTCGCTCTCTTTTACAAGTCAAAATCAATGATGCAACCGATGCCGATTCACTCTTTTCCCGTTTAATGGGTGATGAAGTTGAACCGCGGCGGGCTTTTATTCAAGATAATGCTTTAAATGTTGCTAATCTTGATATCTAAAAGTACTCTTTTGTTTCTGGCTGTATAAACGTCACGGTTTTATACATTTCTTTTTCGTATTTGAACATTCCCTCTCCGCTTCATTTACGATAAAAGAAAATAGGAAAGGTCACATACATGGCAGCTGAAACAGAACGCGTAGGAGCCAAAGGTGGTATGGAGAGCTCTTTCGGCTTTAAAAGAGTTGATGAGGCGCAAAAACAATCCATGGTTGATGGCGTGTTTCACTCTGTTGCTGAAAACTATGATAAGATGAATGATATCTTGTCACTGGGGCTACACCGTGCATGGAAAAATTCCATGGTTGCATGGCTCTCTCCACCAGCACGTTCCAATTGGAAAGTTCTTGATGTGGCTGGTGGTACCGGTGATATTGCCTTTCGCATTCTTAATGCTTCACGCCGCAAAGCTCATGCTACAGTCCTTGATATTAACGGCTCGATGCTTAACGTCGGCAAAAAACGTGCACAAAAAAACGGTCTTGACCCTCTGATTGATTTCGTTGAAGCCAATGCAGAACATCTCCCCTTTGAAGATCAAAGCTTTGATGCTTACACTATTGCCTTTGGAATCCGCAATGTACCGCATATTGATCAAGCTCTTAGAGAAGCTTTTCGTATTTTAAAACCGGGGGGGCGTTTCTTATGTTTAGAATTTTCAAATGTCGAAGTACCTCTGCTTGATAAAATTTATGACCTTTGGTCTTTTCATGCCATCCCCAAACTTGGTCAAATCATTGCAAATGATGGTGATGCTTATCGTTATTTAGTTGAATCTATTCGCAAATTTCCTAAACAAGATGATTTTGCTCATATGATCAATCATGCAGGTTTTTCGCGGGTATCGTACCGCAATCTTACGGGCGCAATCGCAGCACTCCATTCAGGCTGGAAAATTTAAAAATGGTGCAAATTTCCACTTACTTTCAATTAATGCGTGCAGGATGGGTTCTAGCACGGGAAGGCGTTTTGAGTGCTCTGCCTCACGATGATCTTCAAGGATTTCCCGCATTCTTGCACCGCATGGCAAGAATATTAGAACGACGCAAAACCAAAAAGAAGCAGAGATCTGAAAATATTTCATATGCCATTAATAAACTTGGCCCTTCTTACATAAAATTTGGTCAATTTCTTGCCACAAGACCTGATATTGTTGGACGTAATATCGCAGAAGATCTGGCACAACTACAAGATCGTGTTCAAACATTTTCTTGCACTGCTGCCATTGCACAAATTGAAAGTTCGCTTGGTCGATCTATCAATGATTTATTCGTCAACTTTTATCCCCCCATTGCTGCCGCTTCTATTGCTCAAGTTCATCCAGCTGAATACTCCAATGAAAAAAGCCATATAAAAAAATGCGCTGTTAAAGTCATTCGCCCTAATATCAGAACGCGTTTTGCTAAAGATCTTAGAGGCTTCTATCTTATTGCCCATTTACAAGAACGTTACATTCCCGCTTCTCGACGCCTTCGTCCTGTTTGTGTTGTTGACACTTTAGCACAAACCACACGTATTGAAATGGACTTGCGATTAGAAGCAGCAGCGATATCAGAAATGGCTGAAAATATTCAACATGATGTAGGCTTTCGGGTTCCAAAAATTGATTGGGAGCGGACAGGACGCAACGTTCTCACAATGGAATGGATTGATGGCATAAGAATATCTGAAATTTCTGCTCTCAAAGAAGCTGGTTTCGATTTAAAAGCTTTAGCAATCACGCTTATCCAGTCCTTTCTTCGCCATACATTGCGTGACGGTTTCTTTCATGCCGATATGCATCCTGGTAATTTATTCGTGGACTCAGAAGGATGTATTGTTGCTGTTGATTTAGGAATTACGGGACGGCTTGGGAAAAAAGAAAAGCATTTCCTTGCTGAAATCCTTTACGGTTTTATTACCCGTGATTATTATCGAGTAGCATATGCGCATTTCGAGGCAGGATATGTGCCTCCATACCATAATATTGAAAGCTTTGCTCAAGCCAATCGCGCTATTGGTGAACCAATTCATGGACAATCAGCGCAAAGCATTTCCATGGCAAAGTTGCTCACACTGCTGTTTGAAGTCACCGAATTGTTTGATATGCAAACGCGACCTGAACTTTTATTATTACAAAAGACTATGGTTGTTGTGGAAGGTGTTGCCCGCACATTGGATCCAGATTTTAATATGTGGAAAGCCTCTGAGCCAGTCGTTAGAGAATGGATTGGCAAAAATTTAGGTCCCGTGGGAATTGCAAAAGACTTTAGTGAGGGAGCCCAAGCACTCCTTTCTCTGGCACGTAAAACACCGCAACTGATACAAAATTTCCAACGTATGGAAGAAGACCTTAATCAAATGGTAAAAACAGGATTTAATCTTTCTCCAGCTACTCTTAAGCAACTTGCTGTCGAGCAAAGCCGCTCTAACCGCTATGCTCGTTATAGTCTCTTTATCATTGCGCTTTGTTGTGTTTGTCTCATTTTTTATCTTTTTCGCCTTTTTTAATCTGCACAATATGCTAAAATATACCCATTATGCAATCATTGAAATCAATTTATTTCTTGAGTATATTTTATGGCAAGCATTACTATCCGTAATCTTTCATCTGAAGCCAAAGAAGCTTTGCGCATACGTGCCGCGCAAAACGGCATTTCTATGGAAGAAGAAGCCCGCCGCCTTTTAAGCAATTCCACTATTCCAGCCATACAACCATCTCAAGCAAGTGCTCTTGAAGCGCAATCATTGCAATCAAAGTCACTCCTTCTTATTATTGGGGGAAGTATTGCTGCCTATAAAGCGCTTGATCTAATTCGCCGTTTGCAAGAACGGGGAGCACGCCTAAATATTATTATGACAAAAGCAGCACAAAAATTTATTACACCTTTAGCAGCTGAAGCTCTAAGTGGTCGTACTGTGTATAGCGATTTATTTTCACGCCAAGAAGAACATGATATCGGTCATATCCGACTAGCGCGTGACGCTGACTTGATTATTTTAGCACCAGCTACAGCTAATCGTATTGCAAAAATAGCCTCTGGCATAGGAGATGACTTGGCCAATTGTGTACTTTTAGCAGCACGTTGTCCACTCTTGATTGCGCCGGCCATGAATCCCGCCATGTGGGCACATCCAGCAACTGTTCGCAATATCACGCAGCTTCACGCAGATGGCGTTCATATAGTTGGACCAGAAACCGGCAAAATGGCTGAGCGTGATGAAGCTGGCTGTGGACGCATGAGTGAACCTTTAACCATTGTAGCTGCAATAGAAACTCTTTTGCGTGTACATGTACAAGAAAAACCTCTTTCTGGCAGGCATTTTATTGTTACTTCTGGTCCTACCCATGAACCAATTGATCCAGTACGTTATCTTGCTAATCGCTCTTCGGGTAAACAAGGCCATGCCATTGCAACAGCTTTAGCCAATTTGGGTGCCAAAGTGACACTCATTTGTGGACCTGTTGATCTTGCTGATCCAAAAGAGGTAAAAACCATTCATGTTGAAACAGCTTGTCAGATGTTACAGGCTGTTCAAGCTGCATTGCCTGCCGATGGCGCAATTTTTGTTGCTGCCGTTTGCGACTGGCGCAGCCAAACGCAATCTTCACAAAAAATTAAAAAAAATGCCAATAAAACGCCCCCATCTTTGTATATGATCGAGAATCCTGACATCTTGGCAACTGTCGGACATGCTCCAAACCGCCCTCCACTCGTGATTGGATTCGCTGCTGAAACTTGCGACACCGTTGCCAATGCACAAAAAAAATGTATTGAAAAAGGCGCAGATTTTATTCTTGCTAATGATATTTCTCTGCCTGATGGTACAAGCGTTATGGGTGCTGATACAAATCAAGTTTATCTTATCAGCAGAGAAAATGTCGAACAGTGGCAGCACATGAGTAAACAACAAGTCGCGCAAAAATTAGCGAACTTTATTGTATCATTCTTCCACTCTCCCTCTCCTGCTCGTTAAAATTAGCAAAAAAACCTTTATTTCAATTCTTCAGAAAGTTGAACACTTCTAAATTAAACTGCATAAAATGAGAAATGAATCTTCCTCACTAAATCATGCAAAGTATTTGTGTACATAGATCTTGTTCGTTGAATAACCGCCTTTACACAAAGATCCATCTCCTTCACTCAAAAGAAATGAAAAACCTATGGGTAACACTTCAATCTTTTTGAAAAGAGTTAATCTTGATGATTTTTATGACCACAAGCACATGCTGTTTATTGCATTAACATGACAGAAAAATCTTATCGTGATTTTCTATAATGTTTAAAGAATAAAAATTCCTTTTCTTGGCTGTCTACCCTTAATCAATAAAATGATACGATCTATGAAACAAATGGATATTTAAAAGCACTTTCCAATCTATCTCTTGCTTTCACTGTTTTTTTCTTATTTACTTACTTATGATTTTTACTGCTGCCTATCGCGCTTTACAACGTCTTATAACTCCGCAATATCGATCTATGATATTGAAAGTATTTGGTATTACCTTTGTTGTGCTCACCATTCTATGGTTATGTGTGCGCCAGCTTTTTATATCCTATTTGTGGCCTTGGATTGCACATTTTCTTCCTGGATTACCAAGTTGGGCAGGATGGTTAGGATTTGGCATGTTCATCATTTTTAATCTTGGTTTGGCTTTACTGATGGCTTTTTTGATTGCCCCTATCACTGCTATGATCGGTGGCTTTTTTACTGATTCTGCTGCTGAGATTATTGAAAAAGAAGATTACCCAAACGAGCTTATTGGTCATGCTCTGTCGTTCGGGCGTTCTCTCATTCTTTCTTTTAAATTTGTTATTTTAAGCCTTTTGGGTAATATACTCGCTTTTATTTTGTTTTTCGTGCCGGGTATTAATTTAATCGCCTTTTATGTTATTAACGGCTACTTACTCGGTCGCGAATATTTTGTATTTGCTGCCTACCGCTTTCGCTCTGAACAAGAAGCACATGCTTTTTTACGCGTTCATTACGTAACGGTTTTTGGTGCGGGGTTGTTGATTGCGCTTTTTGTTTCAATTCCTGTTCTCAATTTAGCAACACCCCTTTTTGCAGCCGCCTTTATGACACACTTACACAAGATGCTTTCCCAAAAGGCATCATACGCATCACCCCCACATAACGGCACTCCTTAACTTCAAAGCGCGTAAGAGCGGGCACAAAGCGTACTTGATCCTTTAAAAGATCGTTTACCCCTTATCATCAGGAAAAATCCTTGCCTCTCTCTAGTGTTTTGCTAACATAATGTTATCGCATCCATTGTTTTTATAGACTATTTGGCCTTATTGATGTTTATAGTTATAAGGTTTTTTTGTTTCAGATTTATACTACTCGTGTTAACAGTTTGCTGAATGTTCGTTTTTTATCAGAAACAAATGGGGTGTTTGTCAACCAGCACAAGCTATGGGCTTTAATATCAAAGCAAACAATGAAAATTAATTAAAACTGCTAAAAAATTTGTTGTATGGAATACTTTGATTTAGATTGTTGTTGTAACATTAGCAGAACAAAAATTTAAAGGATAATAGGGTTAAAAGCTGTACGTACATAGATAAAAGTATTAAATGGGGTCTTTTTATTAACCGGCAAAGCGAATCTGTCTATTCAGTCCTAGTATTTCCTTGAATTGCGCAAAAGTGTATAATGTTTAAAGAGAGGCTATAAAGATGAACTGGATTACAAATTATGTGCGTCCTAAAATCAACTCCATACTGGGACGCCGTGAAATTCCAGACAATTTGTGGATTAAAGATCCCACCACTGGTGAAATGGTATTCCATAAAGATTTGGAAGTTAATCAATATGTAGTCCCCAATTCTGGTTATCATATGCGTATTAGTGCCAAAAATCGTCTCATGCATTTTTTTGATGATGGCATTTATACGCCTCTTGAAAATCCAAAAGTTGTAACCGACCCTTTGAAATTTCGCGATGAAAAACGTTACATCGACCGGTTAAAAGATTATCGTTCCAAACTTGGTGTCGATGACAATATTTTAAGCGCACGAGGTACTATCGAAGGTTTACCAATTATAGCTACCGTTCAGGACTTCGCTTTTATGGGGGGATCACTCGGTATGGCTTCGGGAGAAGCTATTATCAAAGCTTTTTATACTGCTATTGCTGACAAATGCCCTTTGGTTCTTTTTGCCGCTTCTGGTGGTGCACGCATGCAAGAAGGAACGCTCTCACTCATGCAGATGCCTCGTACAACCGTAGCAATTGAAATGCTGAAAGAAGCAAAGCTCCCCTATATTGTGGTTCTAACCAATCCTACTACCGGTGGTGTTACTGCTTCTTACGCTATGCTTGGCGATGTCCATATTGCCGAACCTGGCGCGATGATTGGTTTTGCAGGACCACGCGTGATTCAACAAACCATACGTGAGACCTTACCTGAAGGTTTTCAAAGCAGTGAATATCTGCTCGAACATGGCATGGTTGATATGGTTGTATCGCGTTTAGAAATGAAAGCTACTATTGCACGACTTTTACGTTTGATGATGAAATATCCTGCAGCTGTTAATCCCTCCAATCCATCTCCAACAAGCTCTCAAACATCGCTTTCTAAAACAGAAGCAGCTTAAGTTCATGGAAAAAAGCCAAGTACAAAGGATGGTAGATGATTTATTGAAAAACTATCCAAAGAAATTTGATCTTTCTTTAGAACGTATTTTCCGCCTTTTAGAGCGCCTTGGTAATCCCCATTTAAAGCTTGCGCCTATTATTCACATTGCTGGAACAAATGGCAAAGGATCTGCTTCTGCTATTTGTCGCGCACTTTTGGAAAGCGCAGGCTATCGCGTTCATGTCTATAGTTCACCTCATTTAGTGAACTGGAATGAACGCTGTCGATTAGGCCAAAAAGGAGGCGGCCAACTTGTCACAGAAAACCAATTGGCTGAAACAATTCATGAAATTATAAAAGTAAATCATCAAGAACCGATTACTATTTTTGAAATTTTCACAGCTGCTGCCTTTATGCTGTTTAGTACACATCCAGCAGATGTCGTGATTTTAGAAGTTGGATTAGGAGGACGGTTTGATGCTACAAATGTCATTAAAAAACCAGCTGTATCCCTTATTATGCCTATTGACTATGATCATGAGACTTTTCTTGGAAATACAATTGCACAAATTGCTTTTCAAAAAGGAGGCATTATCAAACCCGCTGTTCCAGTGGTCATTGGTAAACAAGATCATGATGAAACTCTTTCTGTTTTAACATCTATTGCTGATAAGAATAAAGCTCCTTATTCCCTGTTTGATCAAGATTATCAAAGCTATACAGAATATGGACGTATGGTCTTTCAAAATAATCAAGGTCTTATGGATCTTCCTCTTCCTAACCTTATTGGAGCTCATCAAATTGCTAATGCTGGAGCCTCTCTTGAAGCAGTGTATCGAGCAGGTTTTCAACTTTCCGAAAAAACGATAAGTCATGCTCTGCAAAATATTTACTGGCCAGCACGGATGCAACATCTTACCCATGGATATTTGGTTGATCAGCTATCCCCCGATATTGATTTATGGTTAGATGGTGGTCATAACCCTGCTGCTGGAAAAGTTGTTGCAGAAGAACTCACTAAGTGGAGAAAAAAATCAAACCGCCCTCTTATTATGATCGCTGGCATGCTCAATACCAAAGATGCTGTCGGTTACTTTTGTCCTCTAGCAAAACTCGTAGATAAAGTCTATACAATCCCATTGACTGAAAACAACGCAGGTATTTGTCCCACGATTTTAGCTGAATCCGCTCGAAAAGTAGGACTCCTTGCTAGCCCGCAAGCACATCTACAAGATGCTTTACAGAGAATTAACGCAGAGCATAGAGAAGCTATCGTCCTTATTGGTGGTTCCCTTTACCTTGCTGGCGATATTTTACGTGACAATAAAACACCGCCATGTTAGAAATTGATTATTCATAGAGCTTTGAAAGATAGACCTTTTTATCATGCAACTTGATTGTGCACTTTATCAGCATCCTAAACTTATTACTGTTTTCGGCGGTTCTGGCTTTGTGGGGCGGCATGTCGTTGAAGCTTTAACTAAGCGAGGTTATCGCGTTCGCATCGCTGTTCGTCGTCCACAAAAAGCCTATTATATGCTCCAAATAGGAGAAGTGGGACAAACCCAAATGCTCAAAACTGATGTCAAGCATCGTGCCTCTGTTGAACGCGCTTTGCTTGGTGCAGATGGCGCAGTATTTCTCCCTGGTAGCTTAACACAAGCAAATCAATCGGACTTTCAAAAGACACAAATTGATGGTGCAGAAAATGTTTCTGAATTAACAGCCAAAGCCGGTATTCCACTCTTTTATATGTCAGCACTTGTAGCCAATCAAAACGCTTCTTTTCTTTATGCACGTGTCAAATCTATAAGTGAGCAAATCGTTCATAACAAACATCCTCAAGCAATTATTATGCGTCCATCGGTTATCTTTGGGCCAGAGGATTGTTTCTTTAATACCTTAGCAAATCTATCGTGTTTTTTACCTATTATGCCCCTCTTTGGAGGTGGACAAAGCAAATTGCAGCCCGTCTATGTTGGTGACATCGCTGAATTTATTGTACGCGCTTTAGAAGGACAAGTTATCTCTGGAAAAACTTATGATCTTGGCGGTCCACAGATTATCACATTTCAAAATGCCCTTGAAAATATATTGAAAATCATTCACCGCAAAAAATTAATTCTCTCCATGCCTCTTTCTGCAGGAGTGTTGATCGGAAAACTTTTTGGAACTATCGGTAAATTGCCTCTCGTGCCAACATTGATAACAGCCGATCAGATACGCTTCCTACAAGTAGATAACGTCGTTTCTCAAGAAGCAGTAGAAAATGGATATACTTTAGAAGGTGTTGGTATTACCCCTAGAGCAATGACGGCCATTTTACCAAGTTATCTATGGCGATTTCGTCCACAAGGTCAATTTTCCAAAAATTTACTAGCTTAGCATATATTTTCCAAGGATATATTCAAGATATTGATTTTGAATGATAATTTTTTATATTGAGAAATTACCATAGCAAATAGAGTTACATTTTCTTATTCCAAACTCCTTCGTTTAGAACTATTTATTTGCACATCACAAGAAAGATCAACGTGTGGATAAAACTGTTTGAGAAAGAGCTTAGTATAGCACTTGTGAACTGTCTTAAATACAAAAGCAGATGCAACATTGGAAACTGGAAAATATAATAATGGTTCTGGTTTGTGCTTTCACAAGCGTAAAGATGGTAGTGTCCAATAATCTTGCTTTAGTACCCATTCATGGGCAGCGCTAAAATGCGATAAGGAGCGAAGTAAGATGTCTTTTTAAACAAGTGTGCACAAATGACAGTATGATGGCATATTGTTCTTGGTAGCACATATTTTTCGTGATTGAATTAATTTCTCCTTTATAAAAGGAAAAGAGTAGATGCATCGATGAAATTTATATGTCCTACTGTTTTTTCAGAATGCAGAACTTTATAATAAATTCTCTTTGTCACTTCACTCTTCTCACAGTTAAAAAACTAAAAAACCAATAAGCTTTATTTGCACAATAGAGTTTTTCATGAATCCTCTTTATACCCTGTCAGTAACGTCATTACTCACTTTGCAAATACATATCTGTTGCGTAAATTTATAGAGGCTTGAAAAGGATTTTTTCACAGAGAGAAGTCTTCCTATTGGCTTGCATTTTTTTTTGATTTCTCCTACCGTCTTGAAAAAACTGATTTTGAAGGAATAAAAAATGGCAGCCCAAGATTATGTTGTTAAAGATATTGCACTTGCTGCTTATGGTCGTAAAGAGCTTGATATCGCCGAAACGGAAATGCCCGGTTTGATGGCTTGTCGTGAGGAATTTTCTTCCCGTCAACCTTTGCGCGGATCACGCATTTCTGGTTCATTGCATATGACCATTCAGACAGCTGTTTTGATTGAAACACTGAAAGCACTTGGCGCCGATGTACGCTGGAGTTCTAGCAATATTTTTTCTACACAAGATCATGCAGCAGCGGCTATTGCAGCCACTGGTACTGCCGTTTTTGCGGTTAAGGGTGAAACACTTGAAGAATATTGGACTTATATAGATGCCATTTTCCAATGGCCTGATGGCAATCCCTCCAATCTTATCTTAGATGATGGAGCTGATGCCACAAATTATATTTTAATGGGAAGTCGTGCGGAAATAGATAAAAATATTCTGACTCATCCCAAAACAGAAGAAGAGGGATTTTTTTTCAAACAAATCCAAAAGCGTATGGATGCTACACCAGGATTTTTTACACGTCAGCGTACAGCAATAAAAGGTGTGAGCGAAGAAACTACAACGGGCGTACACCGTCTTCATCAATTACAAAAGGAAGGACTTTTGCCTTTTCCGGCTATTAATGTCAATGATAGCGTCACAAAATCAAAATTCGATAATAAATATGGATGTAGAGAATCACTCGTAGATGGCATTCGGCGCGGAACAGACGTAATGATAGCTGGAAAAACCGCCATTGTCTGCGGTTATGGCGATGTAGGTAAAGGTTCAGCAGCATCTCTTTCAGGTGCTGGAGCTCGTGTTAAAGTGACGGAAATTGACCCAATCTGTGCCCTTCAAGCCGCTATGGACGGCTATGAAGTGGTTACTTTAGATGATGCAGCCTCCAGCGCTGATATTATCATCACAACAACTGGCAATAAAGATGTTGTCCGCTTAGACCATATGCGGCAAGTGAAAGATATGTGTATTCTTGGAAATATTGGCCATTTTGATAATGAAATCGAAGTCTCAGCCCTTAGAAACTTGCCATGGACGAATATTAAGCCACAAGTCGATATGATCACCTTTCCCGATGGAAAACGCATCATTTTACTCTCTGAGGGGCGCTTGCTTAACCTCGGCAACGCTACAGGACACCCATCTTTTGTTATGTCAGCCTCATTTACAAACCAAGTTTTAGCGCAAATTGAACTCTTTACCCGTTCAGAACACTACAAAAATGAAGTGACTGTTTTGCCCAAACATCTTGATGAAAAAGTTGCACGTCTTCACCTTGATCGGCTAGGAATAAAATTAAGCGTTTTATCAGAAGAACAAGCTGCCTATATTGGAGTCACACCACAAGGACCCTATAAACCAGATCAGTATCGTTACTAAAACGGTTTCCTTGGGTTAAAAGAAAAAGGAAAACGCATCGTGCCTAGCTTTGGTGATTATGACCCCAAAGAAAACACTCAAAAAATGATCCGAATCTGTGTTGGTATTTTTTGCCTTCTTTTCCTTTTTTCTCCAACATGGGCTGTTGCTCAATCATTGACAATGCATTTACCATTCCACTTCACTTTACCCGACGGACCATGGCTTCTTTTCGCTCTTTGTGGAGGAATTTCTTGCGCCTCACTTCTCACTTGCATGACAATTATTACGCGTGCAAAAAAAGCTTCTCTAGAGCCCTTGAAGACAATTCAAGCAGACTTTTCTGAAAAACTTAAGTATTATGAATGGTTTTTAGAAGAAACTGGACAATGTCTTCTTATTTGGGAAGACCCAACTGCTTTACCACGTGTAGTTGGTAATATTCCCGCATTACAAAAAGTGGGAATTCATCAGCAAGATTTTCAGCGTTTTGAGCTCTGGCTTGAAGAAACCTCAAGCCGAGAACTTGACTACGCACTCACTCAATTGCTTTACAAGTCTTACCCTTTTGACCTCTCTGTCACCACCAAGAACAATATATTGTTGCAAGTTACAGGGGTCATCGCAGGAACAGCAGCCATCGCACGTTTTCAAGATATCTCAGCACAGCAGAACGAAAATGCGCGTTTAAAGAAAGATATCGCCCGAATCCTCATTGAGCTAAGAATGCAACGCAATCTTCTCGATCTTATTCAAGAACCGGTATGGATACGCGATTATGAAGGGAAAATTTGTTTTATTAATCGCGCCTTTAGAGAAATGACAGGTTTTCGAGAAGGTAGTAATGAAATCGTTGATCTTTTTAATGAAACAACACAACGCAAAACAGAGGAAGCAGAAACGATTTTTCAAGAGCACGTTCATACAGTCATTGATGGAGAACGGCACCATTTTCATCTCACACGTGTTACAACAGAAGAAGGAATGGCAGCTTTTGCTCGTGATGACAGCGCTTATGAAAATCTTACCAACGAAATGAGACGGATTCTTCAAAGCCATTGTGAAACACTTGACCAAATCTCAACGGCTGTAGCCATTTTTGATACCAACCAAAAATTAAAATTCTGCAATCATGCTTTTAAAATTTTATGGCCGTTAGAGAGTTCTTTTCTAGAAAGTGAACCAAGCCACACGTTACTTCTTGAACATTTGCGTGAAAAAGGGCTCGTTGGTCAACACCCTGATTGGCGCATGTGGAAAGAAGAACTTTTAAAAGCCTACCAACAAACAGAATCAAATCAACAGATTTGGAATCTCCCAGATGGGCGCACATTACGTGTTATTTCTAGTCCGCACCCACAAGGAGGTGTCACTTGGCTTTACGAAAATCTCACAGAAAAAATTGATCTTGAACGGCGCTATAATACACTCATTAAAATACAAGGCGAGACACTTGATAAACTTTCAGAAGGAGTCGTGGTTTTTGGCACTGATGGACGTCTTCGTTTATCGAATCCAGCTTTATCGAAATTATGGTCTCTCCCCTATAATTTACTGGTAGAAGGTACCCACATTACGCAATTACAAAGTCATTGTTCAACCTTAACCCTAGGAAAAGAATGGGATCAGTTTACCAGACTTATTACGGGTTTTGCTGAAAAACGTGATACATATTCAGGTCGTATGGATCTCAAAAATGGCACGATCATTGATTACACAGTGGTACCGCTTCCCAATGGACAGACAATGCTCACTTTCGTTAATGTTACGGATACTGTTCATGTTGCACGTGCTCTTCAAGAGAAAAATGAAGCCCTAGAAAAAGCTGATCATTTACGCAATGAATTTGTCCAACATGTTTCTTACGAATTGCGTACACCCCTCACCAATATTATTGGGTTTTCCGATATTTTGCGCGATCAAATTTTTGGCTCTATCAATGAACGCCAACAGGAATATCTTGGACATATCCATTCAGAATCAGGCGTTCTTTTAAATATTGTTAATGATATTCTTGACCTTGCAACCCTTGATGCTGGCATTATGGAGCTCGATATAAAACCGGTTAACATTGCCGATTCTATGGTGCACGCAGTAGCGCGGGTGGAAGAGCGCCTTAACGGACGCCATATTACGCTTTTACAACAAATTTCTCCTTCCTTAAATTTTATTTCCGCTGATGCAACACGTTTGCATCAAATCTTTGTTAATATTCTTAGTAATGCTATTAATTTCGCAACCGAAGCAAGCACAATTGAATTTTGTGCTGAAGAACAAGATGATAACATAGTCTTCAGTGTCCATAATGAAGGATCTGATATTCCAGCAGATATTCTTGAGCGCATTTTCAAACGTTTTTCTTCCCATGCACATAATGGTCGGCGTGCAGGAGCGGGTCTTGGTCTTTCCCTTGTTAAAAGTTTCGTTGAACTCCACGGTGGGCACGTTGAAATTCTTACCGGTACTGGACAAGGAACAACGGTTAAATGTTTTTTTCCAATTCCCAAAGGAGATAAAGTTTTTTAATCTCATTCTCTGTTATTATAAAATTTTGCCTCATCCATTTCACGGGATTTTTAATGCATTTTAGTTTTTTTCTTGAAAATGAAGAAGCAACCAAGCTTTTTGCACAAGATTTAGCCCTCGCTTTAAAGTCTGGTGATCTTGTAACGCTCCAAGGAGATCTTGGAACAGGAAAATCAACTCTCGCGCGTACAATCATCCAGACACTGGCCAACGACAATACGCTAGATGTTCCAAGTCCTACTTTTACTCTTGCTCAAAGCTATCAACTTCCGCAATTTGAAATTATTCATGCTGACCTTTATCGCCTTTCTATGGCAGAAGAAATTGATGAATTAGGGCTTCTTGAAGCACGTGAGCAAGGTATTTTACTTATTGAATGGCCAGAAAAAAGTGCAGATCTTTTAGGACCTGTTACCTTTGCACTCACCTTACAATATGAAAACCATGGGCGTCATGTAACTCTTACATCAGCAGAATATTCTACTGAACGTCTACAGCGATCTTTTGCAATTCGCACATTTTTAACAACCCATGGACGCGGTCATGTCCATCGTCGTTTTTTGGCTGGAGATGCCTCAGCACGTACCTATGAACTGCTGGATGATGGACATTGTCAAGAAGTCCTCATGGATGCACAAACTATGGAAACAGACCTCTCCTATGCCACAACCGCACAGCTTGCAAAAGATATTCGTCAATTTGTAGGGATCAATCAGCTCATTTTAGATAATGGCTTTTCTGCTCCCCATATCTTTATCAAAGATTTTGAAAAAGGACTTTTGATTTTAGAAGATTTCGGACATGAAGGGCTTTTAGATCAAAATGGTAATCCTTTAGAAGAGCGTTATATTGCTTGTAGTAAATTATTGGCTACCTTTCACCAAAAGTCGTGGCCTTCCGAAAAGCAATTTGCGACATTTTTGCTGCAAATTCCTTCCTACGACTGCCAAGTACTACAAGCAGAACTCTCCTTATTGCTAGACTGGTATTTGCCCTTTAAAACACAAAAAACCTTGGATCAAAAACAACGTGAGGATTTTTTTACTTGTTGGAAGCCTTATCTCGATAGTCTCACCCAAGGAGAAAGTACCTTTGTTATGCGTGATTATCATTCTCCTAATATTCTTTGGCGTGCACATGAAAAAGGCAGTGCCCGCATTGGTCTGATTGATTTTCAAGATGGTTTAACAGGTCCAACAGCCTATGACCTTGTTTCTTTAGCACAAGATGCACGTCTGCTTATTCCACCAACGCTCGAAGCGAAAATTCTCGATGCCTATTGCAATGCACGTCATCAGGCATCACGCCCTTTTGATGAAAATGAATTACGTAAGCTTTACGCATTTGCAGGCGCTCAGCGGGTTTCAAAAATTCTAGGGATTTTTGTACGCCTTCACCAGCGCAATGGGAAATCATCTTATCTTAAACATCTACCTCATCTGCAAGATTACCTTGCCCGTAATCTTTCACATCCAACCCTTGCCCCTTTAAAAAGCTTTTATCAGAAAGTAGGACTCCTTTCGAAAATATGATAGAACCCTCATACTTTCATCTTTTAATCAAAGCAAACCATTTTTGTTAATAAACGTGAGGGTAAATATATGCCGACGACTATTATTTTTTCTCAAATCTTTGATAAGAATTAACAAGAATTCTCTCCTAAACTGTTGTTTAACTCAAATAAAAAATCTACTACACAAGTAGTGCTTTTCAGTTTTTCCTACCATAAAAATTGTATACAGTAGAAACAATGCAAATAATCAACAAGATGGAATATTTTCCACGCACTCCTAATGAGATCATATGACCCATAAACCGCGTGTCTTTTCTATTTCTCCAGGAACTTCTTTTCTACCGCATTTTGTTGATGCATTGCTCTCAGGTGCTCTTATTGATAACTTCGTACCAAATGGGGATATCCAAACTGCTCTTGCTGATACTCTCATTTACGTACCGACACGGCGTGCTGCCCGCGCTTTACGTGCTGCCTTTGTTGAAAGAAGTGACACAAAATCAACCTTCTTGCCGACCATTCGCGCTCTAGGGGATCTAGATGAAGATAGCTTCCTTTTTGTTGAAAATCATACCAACATTCTAAATCCTCCCATTGGAGAAAGTGAACGTCTCCTGCTTTTGGCACGCCTCATTCGTCCTTGGCGTGAAAATTTGCCTGCTCACCTGCGTGTCATGTTTGGCACAGAAGATGTTCTTATTCCCGCTCATACTGCCGATGCAATTTGGCTTGCGCAAGATTTAGCACATCTGATGGATGAAATTGAAACAGAAGCTGCAGATTGGTCAAAGCTTAAAGATATTGCACCCGATATGGTTGCCGAATGGTGGCAAATAACGCTCAGCTTTCTCACCATTGTTACACAAAGCTGGCCACAAATCTTACGAGAAAGACAGCGGAGTAATCCAGCTGAATGGCGTAATCAAGCACTTAAAATGCACGCAGAAACTTTACATCAAACACAATCGAATAAACCTATACTTACAGCCGGTGTAGCAGGTTCTATTCCCGCAGTTTCTCATCTTTTAAAGGTAATTTCTCGCCTACCAAAAGGCGCTGTTGTTCTTCCAGGTCTTGATCTTCAGATGGATGAAAAACAATGGGAAGCGTTAGGCACAATTCATAAAGATAATAAAGAAAAAACAACTTTTGATTTTTTTGATCATACCGCTAACGCTTTTAGCCATCCTCAATATCATTTAAAAAAACTTCTCTCTCTCATGAAATGTCACCGCATTCATGTTCGCGAAATTGGCCAACAAAGTGCGATAAAAGCAAAACGAGCAGCTCTTTTATCAGAAGCACTCCGACCAGCTTCTACAACAGACCAATGGGTACAAATTGTCCGCGATGATTATGAAAGCCTTTGTGAAGATTGGTCATTCATTGAAGCTATAAATGAGCGCGAAGAAGCTCTCGCTATTGCCGTTGCATTACGTAATGCCATTGAAGAGCCTCAAAAAACTGCAGCTCTTATCACAAATGACCGTAATTTAGCACGCCGTGTCTCAGCTGAATTACAGCGATTTGGAATTGAAGCAAATGATTCAGGGGGAATACCACTGGCACAAACGTTGCCTTCAACCCTGTTACGACTTCTTTTAGAAAATGTGTTTCAGCCTAGTGATCCGGTTGCTTTTCTTTCTCTTCTTAAACATCCACTCACAACACTGCGTCAAAATCGTCATCGTTTACGTGAAATAGCAGAAAATTTTGAACTCTTTGTTCTTCGGGGAAGCACTGGTCGTATCAATCTTTGCGAATGTGACCAATTTCTTGAAAAATGGATAGAAACACATTGCCACAATACTTCTAATACGAAGCCCCTTGATCAACAAAAGTGCGAAGAAGCACGCGCTCTTTGTCATCTTTTGGTCAAAGCTGTCGAACCTTTAGCATCTCTCATGAAACAAGAGAAAGAATGCACCATCAATGAAGCCGCAATAGCAACTGTTGAGGTTTTTGAAAATTTTGGACGTGATGAAAACGATTCTCTTGTAAATCTTTATCAAAATGAAGAAGGGCAGGCCTTATCAACTTTTTTGCGTGAATTGGTAAGTGATCAATCAGGTTTAAAATTTCGTCTTTGCGAATGGCCTACTATGTTTTCGGCTCTGATAGCGACACGCTCTGTTACACCTCCCCCAGGAGGGCATCCACGTTTATTCATCTGGGGCACTTTGGAATCACGTTTACAAACGGTTGATACAGTGGTTATTGGCGGTCTGAATGAAGGCTCATGGCCTATAACAACCCGCAATGATGCTTTTTTATCACGACCGATGAAAATGATGTTAACTCTTGAACCACCAGAACAGCGTATTGGTATTTCAGCACATGATTTTCAATGGGCTATGGGAATGAATAAAGTGGTGATGAGCCGAGCACTACGAGTTAATCATGCTCCTTCACTTCCTTCACGATGGTTACAGCGCTTAGAAACGGTTATAGGAAAACAGGTTTGGAAACAAATCCGTGCACGAGGTGAAAAATTTCTTCATTGGGCGAAAATGCTTGATAAGACAAATATAACTGCATGTACAACACGTCCTTGTCCGGTACCTCCTCTTGATATACGTCCACGCCATTTTTCGGTCACCGAAATAGAAACGTTGCGGTATGATCCTTATGCCATTTATGCCAAAAAAATCTTGCGCCTCAAACCACTTAAAGCGCTCATCCATGACCCTTGTGCTACTGAGCGGGGAACGCTTTATCACGCTATTCTTGCTGCTTTTTGCACACAAATAAAAAATCAAAATGCCGCAAATGCTTTAGATGCATTCCTCACACTTGGGCGTAAAGAATTTGATAAATTAAATTTACCTGCCGATGTTGAAACAATCTGGTGGACAAATTTTGAAAATCTTGCTCCTTTCATTCTTCAATGGGAACAAAGTCTAGAGCCTCGAGAACGGCATGCTGAAGTGGTGTCCCAAAAAATCCCCATAGGCACAACAGGTGTAACTCTTTCAGGACGCGCTGATCGTATTGATGTTTTGCCAAACAAAATGGTTGAAATACTTGATTTTAAAACCAGTACTCCCCCTTCGTCAAAACAAGCTCGCGATTTATTATTTCCACAATTAGCATTGGAAGCAGCCTTACTCATGCAAGGCGCTTTTACAGATTTTCAAGATCTTACCCCATCAAATTTACTTTACATCGCCCTGAACGGAAAAGGCGAAATCACCCCTCAATCAATTCTTTCAAAAAAAGGAGCAAAGGATTACCAAAGTGCAATGAATCTTGGTGAAAAAGCATGGGAACATCTTATCGCATTAATGAACTATTATCAAAATCCACAACAAGGCTATCTTTCACACGCAGTTCCTTTAAAAAAACAATATGAAAGCGACTATGATCATCTGGCGCGATTATGGGAATGGTCAAATGGATTCCATAAAGGAGATCAATCATGACTCTTTTTTCTATTCCTGAAGCAGCTCTTGATGCACAAGCAATGGCAACACATCCAAAAACAAATGTATGGGTTTCTGCAAATGCGGGATCTGGAAAAACGCATGTTTTAAGCGAACGTGTTATCCGTTTGCTTTTAAACGGTACCCCTCCAGCACGCATTTTATGCCTTACTTACACAAACGCAGCTGCCGCCGTTATGCAAACACGGATTTTTCGCACACTTTCTAGCTGGAATGAGCTCGATGATGCACAGCTCCAAACAGTCTTATTGCGGCTTGAAAATAAACCCGCCAATGCGCAAAAACTAACCTATGCCCGCCAACTCTTCGCTCGTGCCCTCGAAACGCCTGGGGGCTTGAAAATACAGACTATTCATGCATTTTGCGAATCTCTTTTGCATCATTTTATGCTAGAAGCCAATATTGCTGGGCATTTCGAACTTCTTGATGATATCAATCGAAAAAAACTCTTACAAGAAGCGCGCCGCCAACTTTTAATGCATAATGAGGCGCAACCCGCTTTAAAACAGTTGTTTGAAGTTATCAGTGAGCACACTTTTAATCGACTATTGGATGAAGCAACCCAAAAGCAACATAAATTGTCTGATTTTTTATCCTCTCTTCTCTCTGAAAGCAAAGAGGAAAAGTTATGTGCGCTGTTTAATTTAGCACCCAATGAAACAAAACAACTGCTACTGGAAAAAATTCAACAGACGGCTCGTTTGCCTCTTTATGCCCTTACGCATTGCCAAACCTATGGCAATCAAAATCTCAAAGATATGATTGAGAAATTTTCCCAATTAGAAACCGCTTATAGTGAAACAAAGATCATTAACATTATTTCAAATTTTTATTTTAAAACGACAGGCGATCCGCGTAATTTTTCACGTTTATTTTCTAAAAAATCTGATGAAATTTGGCCTTTTATTCAAAAAGAGGTTGAAGATAAACAAAACCTGCTTTCTTTGCTTTTAGAGAAATATCAATGCGCAAAAGTCCTCACACTCAATAAGGCTGCTTTTCAACTTTGTACTATTTATCTTAAAATCTATGCAAATTTGAAAAAAGCCAGTGGACTGTTAGATTTTGATGACCTCATTGAGCGTACACTCCATTTGTTGCAACGTGAAGGTGCAAGCCAATGGGTACACTATAAACTTGATCGTGGTCTTGATCATATTTTGCTTGATGAAGCACAAGACACCAACCCTGAGCAATGGAAAATTATTCAACTTTTAGCACAAGAATTTTTTGCAGGTCATAGTCAACGTAACAATATACGTACCCTTTTTGCTGTTGGAGATGAAAAGCAGTCCATCTATTCTTTTCAAGGCGCTGCTCCAGAAAACTTTGCTGAAAATGGCAAAATGATTCAAAAAAAAGCGCAACAAGCGAAGCAAAAATTTGAAAAAGTGCAACTGAACTATTCTTTTCGCTCTACAGCTGATGTTCTTAAAAGTGTTGATCTTGTCTTTGAAACACCAGAAAATTACAAAGGGCTCTCAGCTGATAATATAAAAACAGTACATCAAGCTATTCGTGTTCATAGCCCCGGTGAAGTTATTTTATGGGATACCATTTCCAGAGAAACAAACGAATTTCCTAATGATTGGCATATAACTGTTGATCATTTAGATACACCGGAAGTACGTTTGGCAGAGAAAATTGCTGAAACTATTGGTGACTGGTTACATAAAGGAGAAATGCTTCCAGCAAAAAGACGCTTAATGCGTGCCAATGATATTATGATTCTGGTTCGCAAACGTGATCAATTTGTCTCTGCACTTTCTCGTGCGCTTAAACAGCGCAATATTCCCGTCGCTGGCGCTGACCGTTTACAGCTTACCAACCATATTAGTATACGTGATTTACTAGCTCTTGCGCGTTTTGTCTTGCAACCAAAAGATGATCTCTCTCTTGCTTGTGTTTTAAAAAGTCCTCTTTTCGCACTCAGCGAAGAAGAACTTTATCAGCTTGCCGCTCATCGTACAGATTCTCTTTGGCAAAGCCTTTGCATGCACGAATCGTTAAAAGCTTCTTTTAAAAATGCTTCTGAAAATCTGAAAAATTATCGCAATTTAGTTGATAAAATGCCAGTTTTCGAATTCTATAGCCATATTCTCAACAATGATAAGGGGCGACAAAAAATTCTAGCCCGCTTAGGATCTGAAGCAAACGATGTGCTCGATGCTTTCATGGATTACACGCTCTCTATTCAAAAAACTGGTTTACCAGGATTACAAGCTTTTTTGGAAACGCTAAGCGCAAGCGAACCAGAAATTAAACGTGAATTTGATCAAAACCATGAAGAAGTCCGTATCATGACTGTTCATGCCGCTAAAGGGCTGGAAGCTGCTGTTGTTTTCCTCGTTGATCCAGGGAGTGCAATTTGGCATTCGCAGCATGCACCGCATTTGCTTAAAATCCCTCTAAGCGATCAACAATTGGGTGATCAACAAGCTTTTATCTGGCGTCCTAATGCTGAATTCAATACAAAACCCTCTGACAAAGCACTTTCGCGTTTAAAAGAGCGTGCTGAAGAGGAATATAGGCGCCTTCTCTATGTAGGAATGACACGTGCTGAAGATCGATTATTTATTTGCGGATATAGCAGTGAGCGAGCCTTATCCAATACATGGCACCAATTGGTAAAGAAAGCGCTCAAACCGCATGCGGTTGCTATAAAAGGTCCTGCGGAAGATATTGCGGCTTGGCGCTATTGCATCACACCCCACACTTCTACCTCAATAAACCAAGAGGAATCCCAAGCGAATAACCAAACATTCCCACCTTTACCCGATTTTTTCTCCCATAAAGTCCCAGCAGAACAAACCCTACCGAAACCATTAAGACCCTCTGTTGCTAGTCTGTCTATTGAAGCCGATAATGAGCTTTTCTCTCATCCAAAACAGTCTAGTATCTCACCTGTTTTAGGAGAAACAAACACCAAAAAAGCTTTTTCCATTGAATATGGTAATATCGTTCACCGATTGCTGCAATATTTGCCCAATTGCGCTCCCGAAAAACGTCGAAATTATGCTCGAAACTATCTTAATACTAAAGCCTCTCACTGGCATGAATCCCAAAGAGAAGACGCACTACAGCATGTTTGGCAAATTTTAAACCATTCATATCTCAAACCGCTTTTCTCTGACCATTCACGTGCTGAAGTCTCCCTCATGGGGATTATAAAAATTCGGGGCAAAGAACGAGCGCTTTCCGGTCAAATTGATCGTCTCTCTATCACACAAAATAGCATTATCTTTGCCGATTTTAAAACGGGAATCCCACCAGAAAACGAAGCTGCTATCGCACCACGCTATTTGCTGCAAATGGCTCTTTATAGAAAATTACTGCAAACTATTCATCCCGACAAAGACGTTCAAGCGCTTCTCATCTACAGTAAAGAAACAAAAATCTTCAAACTTTCTCCGGAAAAACTCGAGGCGATTCTTGATGAAGTTGCACTATAAGCTAAAAACTTTTTCCCCTAAAGCTTCTTATAATTTAATTTATCTTTGTAATAACTTGATATGAATTTCCACCATACCAATCTATAGAAGTGAATATAAAGGATATACTCATGACATGTATAAAAATTGATAACAGCAATTTTGAAAATGAAGTTCTCGCCTCTTCCACTCCTGTTGTGGTTGATTTTTGGGCAGAATGGTGTGGACCTTGTAAAATGATTGCACCCATTTTAGATGAAATTGCAATAGAAATGAAAAACCAGATTAAAATTGCCAAAGTAAACATTGATGAAAATCCAGAATTGGCTACCCAATACGGAGTACGCTCGATTCCTACCTTATTGATGTTCAAAGGTGGAAATGTCTCATCAAATATGGTTGGTGCTGCTTCTAAGGGACGTGTTTCTGAATGGATTAAAGAGGGACTTGCTTAAGTCCGCTGATAACAGGTATTGTCACAAAGGAGAGGAATCTCGCCTCTCCTTTTTGTTTGGATTTTATTAAAATAACTGCTTTTACAAGTGCAAAAGCAAAAGCTTCTGTTTATTCAGAGCGGACTTGATAATCTTTAAAAGCCGCAAATTTTATCTTCGGTGCCCGTTCTGCTTCATAATTTAATGAAAAATGATTTTCTGCTAAAAAAACTGGATCGCCATCTAAATCATGAGCGATGGCAAAGCGATGATTGCTTACAAACTTTCGCAATTCATCTTTATCCTCTGAAGAAATCCAACGGCATACACTAAAGCGCGCTGATTCAAAACTTACTGGCAAAGAATATTCCACTTTCAGTCGTTCCGTTAAGACATCAATTTGCAAAGCACCAATCACCCCAACAAGAGCAGGCGAGCCATCATCAGGAATAAATAATTGCACGACACCTTCTTCGGCCATTTGCTGTAAAGCTTCTTTGAGCTTTTTTGCTTTCATTGGATCGCCCAAATTAACACGACGTAAAATTTCCGGTGCAAAATTGGGCACACCTTTAAAAAGAATATCTTCCCCTTCCGTCAATGTATCACCAATCCGTAATGTTCCATGATTAGGAATACCAACTATATCACCAGCATAAGCTTGATCAGCAATTTGACGCGAGCGTGCAAAGAAAAATTGCGGTGCCGAAAGCGTCATTGGCTTTCCGGTTCTTACCAACTTTGTTTTCATCCCACGTTCAAGCGTCCCTGAACACACCCGCAAAAATGCAATACGATCACGATGATTGGGATCCATATTCGCTTGAATTTTAAAGACAAATCCTGCCATTTTTGGTTCAGTGGCTATGACACTGCGTTGATCTGCAACCTGATCACGAGGACTTGGACCAAAATCAATGAGCGCATTGATCAAATCACGAACACCAAAGTTTCGTAAAGCCGAACCAAAATAAACCGGTGTCATATGTCCTTCACGGAAAGCTTGCACATCGAAATTTTTACAAACACCCTGAGCAAATTCAACTTCTTCAATAAAAAGCGCACGTTGATTTTCAGGAAGCAAATGCGCAACCTCATCAAGCTTAGAGACCACTTGTGGTGTTACTTCATCATCTTTTCGACGAAAACAATTGTGATAAAGATTAAAAGTACCAACAAAATCTTTACCCATACCAATGGGCCAAGTTATTGGTGCGGTATCAAGTGCGAGTTTTTCTTCAATTTCATCTAAAATTTCTAAAGGATCACGTGCCTCACGATCCATTTTGTTGACAAAAGTAATAATAGGAATATCGCGCATACGACATACCTCAAATAATTTCAGTGTTCTTGGCTCAATTCCGCGTGCACCATCCAAAACCATAATAGCACTATCAACTGCTGTGAGAGTGCGATACGTATCATCGGCAAAGTCCTCATGCCCTGGAGTATCTAATAAATTAAAGATGTGGTTTTCATACTCAAACGTCATCACCGATGTCACAACCGAAATACCACGATCACGTTCAATATTCATCCAATCAGAACGGGTTTGAATACGGTCTTTTTTCGCTTTTACCTCACCAGCAAGCTGAATAGCACCACCAAACAATAACAATTTTTCCGTCAGTGTTGTTTTTCCTGCATCTGGGTGAGCAATGATCGCAAATGTACGCCGCCGCTTTACTTCTTGCACTCTCTTTTCCATTATTCCTCCACAGGACGTGCAAGCGCTTCAGCAATGAGGGCACGCATTTCATTAATCCCATAGAGCGCAATAAATGATCCTAATCGTGGCCCTCTCTCCTGCCCCAAAAGCACTTCATAGAGCATCTGAAAAAAGACATTTGAAACACCAGGTCCCCCTTCAGGGCTTTTTTTGCTATGATCTTGATAGCGCTCCATTACACGTGCAACATCAAGAAGTGCATTTTGAAGCGTATTTCCATCAACATCTTCAGGCAAACTAGCCAATTTTGCATCAATTTGCCCCAATGTTATGCGTTCACTCTCATCAGGAAGCCGGAATTTTTTATTTGGTCTGACAAAGACATCAAAATATTTAATGGCAAATTGCACCAACTGATCAAGTTCCGGATAAGTTTGTGCATTTGCTCCTTTAGCATAGCGAGAAATAAAGCCCCAAAGAACCTCTTTATTCTCCGCATTGGAAGCACTGACCAAATTCAGGAGCATAGCAAAGGAGACAGGCAAATCAACTTGCGGAGGACAACCATTATGGATATGCCATACTGGATTATTAAGTCGCTCTTGCCATTTTTGGCGACCATAAGCTGAAAGATGCGCATAATACTCATCAACAGCTTTTGGAATAACATCAAAATAAAGCCGTTTTGCTGTTTTGGGCTTTGAAAACATGTAAAGCCCTAAACTTTCCGTTGGCGCATATGTTAACCACTCATCAATGGTTAAACCATTCCCCTTGGATTTCGAAATTTTCTGCCCCTTATCATCCAAAAAGAGCTCGTAATTAAAGCCTTCAGGTGGATTCCCACCAAGAACTTTGCAAATTTTAGAAGAAAGATTGGTGGAATCAATAAGATCTTTTCCCGCCATTTCATAATCAACCCCTAGCGCTTTCCAACGCATCGCCCAATCCACCTTCCACTGACATTTAACTTTGCCACCTGTTACTTCTGTTTCAATGGTTTCTCCTGTTTCAGGCTCAATATAGGTGACTGTGCCTTTTTCAATATTACGGGCAATCATCGGTACTTGCAGCACCTTTCCAGAAGATGGAGAAATAGGTAAAAAAAGCGAATAGGTAGCTTGCCGTTCTTCACCTAATGTTGGCAAAACGATTGCCATTACCTTGTCATAACAGGCAAGTATTTTTAAAAGTGTTTCATCAAAACGACCGGAACTGTAATAATCTGTCGCGCTCGCAAATTCATAATCAAAACCAAATTGATCAAGAAAAGCCCGTAAACGGGCGTTATTTGCTGCCCCAAAAGAAGGATAAGCATCTCCAAAAGGGTCTGGTACACGGCTAAGTGGTTGACCAAGATAGCTTTCCATTTTTTCGCGATCAGGTACATTATCAGGAACCTTGCGTAAACCATCCATATCATCAGAAAAACAAAGAAGTTTTGTTTTAACTTTATTCTCTGTTAAAACTCGGAATGCATGGCACACCATGGTCGTACGCGCGACTTCTCCAAAAGTTCCGATATGTGGTAAGCCGGACGGACCATAACCTGTTTCAAATAAAACCGTCTCTGGATAACCGGTTTTTTCATACCGTTTGATAATTTTGCGTGCTTCTTCAAACGGCCAAGCTTTCGATTGAACAGCTATGTCTCTTAATTCGGGTGTAAAGCTAAAAGTATCACACTGGTCACGCATCATCATCTTTATCCTAAAATTAAATTCTTTCACGATATGGTGTATGGTTCTTGAATTTTTTTGCCAATAATAGCAAGTAAAAAGGCGTAAACTCTTATCATACTCTTGCCATAATCAGCATCCACCCTATTATTTTGTTTATATTTTACGTAAACAAAAGTGTGAATATTATGAATCGCAATTTACTTGTTTTGATTATCGGTGCTTTAATCGTTCTTCTCATAGGCTTTTCTTATTACACTCATCGGCAAGAAAGCAAAACCTCTAGCATTGAACTTAAAATTGATAAATAATCTATACGCAAACAAAATCAATTAAAGAAATTGCCTTCTTCAACTTTTGATATAAAAGCTATTTTGTGCTTAACGCTTAACATTGTCAAAATGACTGCTCTTATGTTTCTGGGTGTGTCAATGAACGTGCTGCTAATGTACGGAGGCGTAATGCATTTAATTTAATAAAACCAGCAGCATCTTTTTGATCATAAATACCTTGATCATCCTCAAAAGTTACTAATTCATGAGAGTAAAGTGATTTTTTGCTTTCGCGACCTTCGATAATCACATTACCTTTATAAAGCTTTAGCGTAACTTCGCCTTCAACATTTTCTTGAGATAAATCAATAGCTGCCTGTAACATCTTACGTTCAGGCGAAAACCAAAAGCCATAATAAATGAGTTCTGCGTAACGCGGCATTAATTCATCTTTCAAATGCGCTGCACCACGATCCAATGTTAAGGATTCAATTGCCCGATGAGCCGTTAAAAGAATGGTTCCTCCTGGTGTTTCATAAATGCCACGTGATTTCATACCGACAAAACGATTTTCTACCAAATCTAATCGGCCGATACCGTTATCGCATCCATAATGATTCAATTCAGCAAGTAAATTCGCAGGAGATAAACTTTTCCCATTAATCGAGACAGCATCACCTTTCTTAAAGCCAATCGTGATTATGGTTGCTTGATCTGGAGCGGCTTCCGGAGAAAGAGTGCGCATATGCACATATTCAGGAGCAGGAAGTGCTGGATCTTCCAAAACCTTGCCCTCCGATGACGAGTGCAATAAATTTGCATCAATCGAAAAAGGCGCTTCGCCTTGCTTATCCTTCTCTACCGGAATTTGATGCGCATGCGCAAAGTTAATCAAATCCGTCCGACTTTTAAAAGACCAATCACGCCATGGAGCAATAATTTTGATATCAGGATTAAGAGCATAAACAGAAAGCTCAAAGCGTACTTGGTCATTGCCTTTTCCTGTTGCCCCATGGGCGATAGCATCTGCACCTGTTTCCTTAGCAATTTCAATAAGGCGCTTTGAAATGAGTGGACGGGCAATGGATGTCCCCAAAAGATAGCATCCTTCATAAACGGCATTAGCTCGAAACATCGGAAAAACAAAATCACGCACAAACTCTTCACGCAAATCTTCAATATAGATTTCTTTAACCCCCAGCATTTCAGCTTTACGACGAGAAAGCACTAACTCTTCCCCCTGCCCTAAATCAGCTGTAAAGGTTACAACTTCAATACCTAATTCGCTTTGTAACCATTTAAGAATAATTGACGTATCTAGTCCCCCTGAATACGCTAGAACAACTTTCTTAACATTTTTCCATTTTTTCATCTTAAAGCTCTATATAGTTTCCTTTCTTTTCTTCTACTCAAAAATTAAAACTATGCAAGCAATGAAAATAAATTCCTTTTAAGCAGCATTAAACAGATGCAAAAAAAATGAAAAAGTGTAAAAGAGAATATTTTTGTGGGGGGGGTAATAGATTGTGAATAACTCTTTAAAAAAATAAAGGTGCGTTTACATGTCATTTTTCCCTGAATGGTCTATCATAGTGCAATTTTTCTCAGCGGCGTTGGTTCTAGCACTCATTCCAGGACCTGATATTATGCTGTCTGTATCACGCACTATTGCACAAAGCAAAAAGGCTGGCATTATGTGCACTTTAGGGAGTGCAACGGGTTTTGCTATTCAAGTTGTTGCTGTAGCACTTGGCATATCGGCGCTCATTTTTACCTCACCGCGCGCTTTTTTTCTTCTTAAAGTTGTAGGTGCCTTTTACCTTCTATGGCTTGCCTTTCAGGCATTGCGTAAACATTCGACATTTTCTCTCAAAGAAATATCCCCTAAATACCAAAGCCTCACACGTAATTATTTTACTGCTATTGGAATTAACCTTTTAAATCCAAAAGTCATCCTTTTTAACGTGACTTTCTTGCCACAATTTATCAATGTAAATGACCCTATGGCTACGCAAAAATTGCTCATTTTGGGTCTCTCTTATATCCCTATTTCTTTACCCATCAATATTTCTATAATTTTTATGGCTCATAAATTTTTCTATGGACTCAAGCAAAACTCTGCTTATATCCGCTTCCTCGATTGGCTTATCGCAGGCATTTTTACCAGTTTTGCTCTACGTATTCTTATTGATGAAAATTGAAATCATTCATTGCAAACGTTCAGATTTGCGTAAACGTTCCGAAGCAGATTTAAGCTGACCACATGCAGCCAAAATATCGCGTCCGCGCGGCATTCGAATGGGTGAAGCGTAACCTGCTTGATTAACCACATCGGCAAAACGCTCAATTTGTTCCCAATCAGAACATTGGTAATTCGTCCCTGGCCATGGATTAAAAGGTATCAAATTGATCTTAGCAGGAATACCTTTAAGTAACTGAACCAACCGTTTGGCATCATCCAAACTATCATTTACATCTTTCAGCATAACATATTCAAATGTAATTCTCTTAGCATTCGAAAGACCTGGATAATTACGGCAAGCTTCCATTAACAGTGCAAGTGGGTATTTTTTATTGATTGGAACAAGCATATCTCGTAGCGGATCATGCACCGCATGGAGTGAAATCGCCAACATAACGCCAATTTCTTCTCCGGTTCGAATAATTCCAGGAACGATCCCACTGGTTGAAAGCGTAATTCGACGTTTTGATAAAGAAAGCCCATCTCCATCGGAAGCAATCAATAAAGCTTTTTTGACGGCTTCAAAATTATAAAGCGGTTCTCCCATCCCCATCATAACGATATTAGTGATTTTGCGCCCTTCAACTGGAACAATTGCACCATCAGGGGTATTCCTATCAGGAAAATCACCCAAACAATCACGTGCAACCAATAATTGCGCCAAAATTTCTTCCGCTGTTAAATTGCGAACAAGTACCTGTGTTCCCGTATGACAAAAAGAACAAGTTAATGTACACCCTACCTGCGATGAAAGACATAAAGTGCCACGCCCTTCTTCAGGAATATAAACCGTTTCAACTTCAACAGGCCTTCCAGCTCCACGTGCTGGAAAGCGCAACAGCCATTTACGTGTACCATCTTTTGATATTTGCTCTCCAACAATCTCCGGACGTGCAATGGAAAAATGGCTTTTAAGCATTTCTTGCATTGACTTAGAAATGTTCAGCATTTCATCAAAATTTGAAATGCCACGCACATAAAGCCAATGCCAAAGTTGACGGACGCGCATACGCGTTTGACGTTCCGGTATACCGATCGATCTTAAGGTTTCGACCATTTCATCCTGCAATAAACCAATTAAAGAGAGCTTGGATCTCTCCTTCACGACAATCTTTTCTGATTCTCGTGCTAAGCATGCACCAACTGGTCTGAGATCATATGAAACGGCCATTGTTTTCCAATTTATATCGCTATTTTAGAGTTACAGAAAGACCTTAATGGCATTTTTGTGCTGCATTTAATGCAGCAGTTACCCCTTTTAAGGAATAAGTATAGGTGGTATAGGTTCCCCGTTTTGAGAGCGCTTTCACTGTCATACTTCTTCCAGCACGCATAGCAGAAACAAGCTGTTTTTCTAACGCTGAGGATGCTAACCAAGCTGACGAATCTTTCGTGAAAAAATCAAAATCCTGATCTCCAATGGTCACAGTAACCTTTGAACCTTCTTTAAGTGTATAACCAGCCATGAATTGCGGTTCAAACGAGACAGGCGAATTCGAGCGCTTGGTTACCAAAAAGAAATTATCGCCATGATTAACCGTCGTTGGAAGTGCCTCCAAAGGTACCGACAATACGTAGCAAATTGTATTTTTTGGCGATTTATAAGAATAGGCTCCCCAAGCCTCAAATTGATCTAAACGGCTTGGTACTTGTGCCCAAACCATTCTGGCAGTAACCAAAACTATTACAGATGCAGCAATAACAGTTTTTTTTAACATCTTCATTTAGCTCACTTCTTTAGTCTCTAACAAGATTCTCTTCATTGAAAAGCTCAACAAAAGCTCATCAATGCTTAATTTAGGTATCCTCCCCCCTCTTTAAGCGAAATATTCTTCCGCCAATCAAAACAAATTTTTTACATCTAATTGTGATCTTTTAGTTGTTACTAAAACATGAATTTTCTATTCAATAATCAGATAAAAAAACAACATTTTGATTTTATTTCAACAATTTTGTTTTTTGTATAAAATCCACCCTTCAAGCAATAGGATTTCAAAACAAAATATGAATATATCATCACTCTGTTAAGAAACAAACTACGCTATGTTACTGCAAACAATTTGTTGCCAAACTCTATAAAGGCGTCCTCTTAAAGAACACCCCAAATTTTACAGTCTTTCGGATAGCATTAATAAACTTAACATACTAAACGCATTTGTGTTAGTAAAATCGCAAAACACTCTCTCCTTTCTCCGATTATAGCGTATTTATGCTCCTGTTCAATATTGTCTCGTACCGCCTTTTTACAATCTTAAAGCTATTCTGTAGAAAACTACCCAATATTATCAGCATTTTTGCCATGAAACACAAAGAACACAAGTTCCTGCCTCAACCACCGCATATAATTCTGCCTACTCTGATACCATTTACTCTCTCGTCATATGCCTTGCCATTTCGAATCAGCAATTTCTGAAGCCATGCTCATAAGTTAAACTAGCTTAACCATACTGTTCCAATGTATGAGGTCACATTTACTCTTTTTCACTAAAAACTTTTTCGGAATTTATTGGGCAAACATCATCATTCCATTTTGGTATAATTATAAACAAAAACACCAACCCATTCTTTTTCCACAATAATTCTAAAACCTTTCCCCTTATATTTCTTTAAATGACCTCTTTGTCGATTAAGCAGTGACCAGATAAATTTTTACAGGCACAAAAAAGTCTCTGCTCAACCCAAAATATATCGTCTCGATTTTTTGTACCATGCAAAATTTTTTTCCCGTCTTCGCTCTATGCAGCAACTGACATTTAAATCAAAGCTACCTAGAGCTGATCACTCTCATCATCTATACAAAGAAAATAATACCCCTTATCCCTCTGGTCCTTAACCAATATCACTCCCAAATATTTAAATCATCCTGACTTACGAAAAAATTTCAATTCACGGATGAATACCCTATGTAAAGAGCTTGAAAAGCATGATAATAAGTACTTTATATTTTGAGAAAATAATAAAAACTAACGGTCGCCATGCCCCTCTGTTTTTTAAGCGAGAATTCTTGAGAGAGATTTCTTCAAAAGAGGTTTCTTCAAATATGTGATGTGATAAGTGTGCTCAGTTCTTTAAGCCTAGATTATATCATTTTCCAAGCTGTCTTGTAGTGCACTCTCCGCAATGAAAATGCACCACAGCGACTTTTGATTCTTCCATACAAGAACATTTAAGCTGCGTTTGACGCTGAATTCTGAATCAATAAAGCATAAAGCGTATTAGCATCAGGCGCATTGCGCAATTTTTGAACAACATCAGAATGGCGCAAAACACGCGCAATCTGTGATAAAGCTTTTAAATGGTCAGCACCAGCGTTCTCAGGTGCCAAAAGTAGAAAAACAAGATCAATAGGCTCATCATCAAGAGCCTCAAAATCAACAGGGCTTTCAAGACGTGCGAATATACCAATGATTCGGTTAATATTAGGCAGCTTCCCATGAGGAATCGCAATACCACCACCCAAACCTGTGGAGCCTAGTTTTTCACGTTGTAAAACAATATCAAAAATTACACGTTCATTAAGACCTGTCAATTCAGCAGCTTTTTCAGCTAAAATTTGCAAAACTTGTTTCTTAGAATTCGCCTTAAGAGTCGGAATAATAGCTTCCGGTGCAATTAACTCACTCAAATTCATACTTTAGCTTTCCTTTTGCACACTAAAATGCTCACCTACAAACCAGTAAATGGTATGGATACTTAAAGTTCTGTCACTTTTTTGCATCATCGCATATGTATTTATTTTTCAATTTATAACGGGTGATAGCTCGATTCATCTCATGATAGCTATCAGCACAACAATAAATAGTTTTCAGCTCCTCATTGACAGCATAAGAAAACAAGGAAATGTATTGTCCATAAAATTAATTTTCCTACGATATTAACAAAGACCACAATCCACACATTTTCAACCATTTAATCACAAAAGTTGGTGTACAATTCTTCATCAGATTTTCCTTTTCCTTTTTTAAGAACTGGCTCTCATAAAATGATGAGCATATCGAGATAAAATGGCTCTTTACTTTGACGATGACTAATGTAGCTTGAGTGCTGCCCACGACAACCATCTAAACAGGCTTTAGTGCTTTTAACAGATGTTTTAAAAAGACTCGCAAATCTGCCCTGATATCCATAGTAGTGCATCAGCTTTTAAATGCGCAAAGCAAACCAACAAAATATCATAACCCCTATTTGACAACCGTAATATACACAACCCATGGTGCTACCATCAAAATATCTAAAACAGCATCATCAATACGTTATTTGATTCGATAGAGAAAAGTATTATTAATTCTATTTATTTTCCAATAACATGTGCGTTTATTTACAGCTTCGTTTATCATTCATTATAAAGTTAAGCTAGTGATATCTTTTTCCATGGTGCAATTAAAAGCAAAAGAAACCGATAAAACAATGGTATCACCTCATCTTTATGGTGTTTCTCATCCCTAAACAATAAATTCAGTTTAAGGTTATAATCATAAAGAAGTATTCGGCACAAAGAAGGAGATTTGCAGCAATAACGTGACGAACATGATCACCACAGAAAATCTTATGCATAACCCAACTCAAAAATACCCATTCTCCTTTTGCCTTTAAACAACTACATCCCTTGTTTGTTTGATGCTTTTAAGATATTATTATTCATTCTGTACTCATAATTGCTCTTGGTTACGTAATGGAAGTTTATTGATAACACCTGTATTAAGAATCAAAATAAAGTCTTATTTAACCCTGTGAAATATGTTTGATCACCTGAATATAGGGGAATAGCACTTATATTCACCATGATATTTACCTTTTTAAGCTTAAGTAAGAACACATAAGAACTATAACATCAGAGGGAAAATTGATTTCCCAGATAAATTCTACGCACATCAGCGTTATTGATAATATCGTTGGGACAACCATGAACTAACACTTTTCCAGCGTGAATGATATAAGCGCGGTCGACAAGCCCCAATGTCTCACGTACATTATGGTCGGTTATCAAAACACCAATACCACGCTTAGTTAAATGACGAATAAGTTGCTGAATATCAAAAATAGCGATAGGATCAATGCCTGCAAATGGTTCGTCAAGTAACATAAAATTAGGGCGAGAAGCTAAAGCACGTGCGATTTCAAGGCGGCGGCGTTCACCCCCTGATAAAGAAAGTGCAGGCATTTTACGTAAATGATCAATTTTAAATTCATGTAAAAGGGCATCTAACTCTTCACGTCGCTTAAAATGATCTTTTTCGACTACTTCTAAAACAGCTTTAATGTTATTTTCTACTGTAAGACCACGAAAAATAGATGCTTCCTGCGGAAGGTATCCAATACCTAAACGAGCACGCCGGTACATCGGAAGATGGGTGATATCAAATCCATCAATCTTTATTGACCCTCCATCAGATTTAATGAGACCCGTAACCATATAAAAACAAGTCGTTTTGCCTGCACCATTTGGACCTAAAATGCCAACAGCTTCTCCGGTACGAATGCCAAAAGAAACACCATTAACAACCTGCCTTCCACGGTAAACCTTAACCAGATGGCTAGCAATTAAGGTCCCCTTTAAGCGCTTTCTTAAAGCTTCACTTGCAAGATCATGTCTGTCTGTTTGTTTTTCTCTTTTGATTCCAAACATGAAATCTTAATGGCCATTCTTTTGACTTTGTTTAAAAATAATGGAAACGCGCCCCTTTTTCTCAGACGTTTCACAACCTTCTAGAAAAGCTTTTCCGCTTTCCATATCCGCCGTCAGTTTGCATCCCGTTGCCACATTATCACCATCGGTTAACACAACATTACTCCCTGTCAAACTCATCATTTTTGACTTTCCATCAAAAACGCCTTTATCACCTGTAGCAATTTGCGTGGCAATTTTTATATAAACCTTCCCCAAAGCTTCCATTTTCTTGATACCCGTCGAACCAAACCAAGCAGACGATGCTGTCTTCGTGTCTACGCGATCCTTGTCTGCATCTTTATGCGTCTTATCATAGTAAACAACTAATTTCGCCGTTCGCAAAAGGCGTTCTCCTTGAACTACTGAAACATTACCATTAAAAAGTGCTATTCCCTCTTTATCACGTATTTCTAGAGAATCTGCAGAAAGTTCTACTGGTTCTTTGTCGTTGGAGAGACTAATGCCAAAATGGGCCACTTCAGTATATCCCAAAATTGTTCCAAACCATAATATTCCCATGCTTAAAGCCAAAGTCAAAACCACCCATTTTCTGTATGATCCCCTCGGCTTCATCTCATCACTCTCAATTCTTTTGTTTGCATATGTACATACTTCTTTTTCATAAAGTTGCTCAAGATTCGTATTTTATGCTATCTCATTGCCTGTCAATTACTAAATGCACCCCACCATGAAAATACATGTTTTGCCCTTTTTCTCGAATTTGCAGAGCATTTGCTGCAAGATGCAAACCTGCACGCTGGATATTCACACGTTGATCTGTGCTTAATTGCCCCTCAGATAAATTAATATCTGCTGCCATAAATCGTGCAATCATTCCGTCATCGGTTGTAATCGTGAATGGCTTATCCAATTGCAAATACCCATTAATGTTATCGTAAATTCCTCCTTGCGCATCAAGAGAAACTTGCCTTTGTTTGCCTACAAACGCCTTAGCTGTAATGTTTTGAAGACCAATCACACCAGAATGTGTATGATCTTGAAATGCCTTTTCCGCTTTGAGCCAATAAGGCTCATGAGAACGGGTATAACCTTCTAATTTGGGATTGAGCATTATCAATTTCATTATTCCATCTTCTTCATTGTTCAAAATTACAGAGTCAGAAGCAGCAGGAACAAAGAAAAATGAAAACCAGCCAAAAATAACTGCTGTAGCTAATGCAGAGAGAGGTAAAAAAAATTTTAATATGCTAATGCGGCGTGAATGACGGGATGCTTTTTTAAAAACATCACTAAGAGATGATTTTGCTGAAAAAATTTCATAATGATTGTGTACGGCCATACTATCCTAATCTCTTAAATATTCGGCGCTTTTCAATTTGTATAACCTCTATAAGAGGTATTTTCAAATTTTGCTTCTTGCAATTTGTTTTTTCTTGGTTTTATTTGGCTTTCATTCATTTATGTATATAATGTGTGTGTATATGTTAATGTGTATGCATGAAGCGCACAATTATAAAAATCTTTTTTGTATGAAAGAGAGGTTATTTTGGTTAAATCAGAGCTTGTGCAAATTATTGCACGTCATAATCCGCATCTTTTTCAACGTGATGTGGAAAATATTGTGAATGCTATTTTTGAAGAAATTTCAACAGCTCTCGCCAATGGCAATCGCGTTGAACTTCGGGGTTTTGGGGCTTTTTCTGTCAAAAGTCGCTCAGCCCGTAACGGCCGTAATCCACGAACAGGTGAAGCTGTTGTGGTCGAAGAAAAATGGATTCCTTTTTTCAAAACCGGAAAAGATTTGCGTGACCGCCTTAATCAATGAGTAAACTTATGACAACCAAACGTATCCTTTTAGCAATTATTTTGGTACCCATCACAGCTCTCTTGATTGCTTTTATCGTAGCTAACCGTCAAATAGTTACATTAACACTTGATCCTTTTCGAATCAGCTCTGAAAACTTTATTTATCAAGCTCCCCTCTTTATATGGCTCTTTGTTTTTTTCGCTCTTGGTATTTTATTAGGGAGAATAATCAATTGGTGTGCATATCATAAATGTAAAAAAGCCCTTAAAGAAAGCAAAACAGAGCTTGAGAAATTAAAAATGTCGATCACCGATATGATGCGATAATACTTTGATGAAATCTTTCTCTCGTTATATTCAGAACATCATGAGAAAGAGGCTTTCTCTTTTTCCTTATACATGCTTTAATCAATTTCAAACCTCTGCGTTGTTACGAATAACTTAAGAACTTTTTAAAGTGAATTTTTAAAAGTACCTGTATCGTGAAACCGAATATGCTTGCACAATGCCTTCAACCATACCATAGCAGTATATATCCGCAAGAAAAGGTGCCTCTTATTTTAGAAACAGGTTGTAGTGCAGATTATGCTTTAATCGACTCTGGTAATGGACAAAAATTGGAGCGGTATGGCGCCTACCGTATTATTCGACCAGAAAGTCAAGCACTCTGGAAACCAGCTTTATCACAAGAAAATTGGTCTGATGTCGATGCTATTTTCACAGGAAACCGTGACGAAGAAGGCGTTGGTCGGTGGTATTTTCCTAAAAAAAACCTTGGTGAAACATGGCCACTTTCATGGAACGGTTTACCCTTTCTGGGACGTTTTACTTCCTTTCGTCATGTTGGTGTTTTTCCTGAACAGGATGCTCATTGGCATTCCATGGAAGAACAAATTGTCAAGGCTAAACGCCCTATAAAATTGCTTAATCTTTTTGGCTATACAGGCATTGCCTCTTTGATTGGCGCACGTGCTGGTGCGGCTGTCACTCATGTTGATGCTTCTAAAAAAGCCATTACTTGGGCAAAGGCCAATCAGGAAAGAGCAGGATTATTAGAATGTCCTATACGTTGGATCTGTGACGATGCAATGAAATTTGTCGAGCGCGAGCTGCGTCGTCAAAAAACTTATGATATGATTCTTCTTGATCCCCCCGCTTATGGACGTGGACCTCATGGCGAAATTTGGCAAATTTTCGATCACTTACCAGAAATGATAAAAAGCTGTCGCAGACTTTTATCTAATAAACCACTGGCTGTTATACTTACCGCTTATTCTATTCGTGCTTCTTTTTACACACTTCATACTTTAATGCGCGATGAATTTATAAATCTTGGTGGTACACTCGAATCAGGAGAACTGATTTTGCGTGAAGAAACCGCCGGACGTGCTCTTTCTACTTCTCTTTTTAGCCGTTGGATTGCCTGAATATGTGTACACCCAAAATTGGTAAGGTGAAAGAAATTACCTCCCTGAGCAATCCCATTATTAAAAACCTTAAAGCACTTAGCCAAAAGAAAAACCGCAATCGAGAAGGTGTTTTCATGGCTGAAGGACTTAAATTGGTGATTGATGCTTTAAATCTCGGTTGGACAATACAAACACTCATCTTTTCTAAAAACAAACTTGGTAATACTGCCATTGAAAATACTGCTGCACGCACTGTAGCAAGCGGTGGTTTTGTTATTAAAGCCTCACAAAAAGTTATGGAATCACTCACCCGCCGTGATAATCCACAAACCGTTGTTGGTATTTTTAAACAACAATGGCACCCCCTTGAAATGATAAAAGGACTAAACGAAGATGTTTATATCGCTCTTGACCGTGTGCGCGATCCTGGAAATCTTGGTACTATCATCCGTACTGCTGATGCAGTAGGAGCTAAGGGAATTATTTTAATTGGTGAAACAACCGATCCTTTTTCTCCTGAAGCAGTACGCGCAACAATGGGGTCGATTTTTTCTATACCACTTTACCGTGTCGATGAAAGTGCGTTCTTGAGCTGGTCTAACAACTTTAAGGGCATGATTGTTGGTACACACCTCAAAGGAAATGTTGATTACCGCAAAGTTGATTTCAAAAATGGTCCTATTCTCCTTCTTATGGGAAATGAACAACAAGGTTTACCGGATATCTTGGCAAATTGTTGTGATCGACTCGTGCGTATTCCACAAAGTGGACGTGCTGATTCGCTTAACTTAGCGGTAGCTACCGCTATTATGCTTTACGAAATTCGTCGCTCCCATTTAACTCTTGAACCATGCGAGACCCAAACATGACACGCAAAACACTGTCTTTTTTTCTTCTTGGTTTGGTCATTACAGTAGGACTTGATCAAATGATAAAATATTGGGTTATGAATAACATGCTTTTAGGAACTGTTATTCCAATTTTTCCTTTTCTTTACCTTTACCATGTGCGCAATTTTGGTATTGCATTTTCGTTTCTTTCTTCTTTTTCCCATTGGGGACTGATTGCCGCTACGTCAATCATTATTGTTTTCCTTTTATGGCTATGGAAAAATACCGAATATGAAAAATCCCTCTCGCGTTTTGGGCTTATTCTTATCATTGGTGGGGCAATAGGTAATCTTATTGACCGTATCCGATTTCATTATGTCATTGATTATATACTCTTTCATATTGATGGTCTCTTTTCTTTTGCTGTTTTCAATCTTGCTGATACTTTTATCACGCTTGGTACCATTGCTATTCTTGTTGAGGAATTTCGCATCTGGATCAAAAGAAAACGTTCTCCCAATAGGATTTCTTCTGAGTAAGAGTCCTGTTTACTTTCGTAAGCACCCATATTTCGGGTAACCAAATAAACAAAACTTCTGATATCTTATTTGTTTTTAATCATAAATTGCGGTTTAGAAAATTTTGAATCGTTTTGACTCTAAAAACCATTATTTTTGAGATTTATGTTCCTTTATTTCAATTGTCGCATGAAATTATAATGGATTAAGCAGCAAGGATTTTTACTATGATAGGTTTTCTTTTCATTCTGTCATTTAAGTAAATTAACGACCTTATTGGTAATAAGTTAAAAGCCGCTCTTCGTAAAATGCACCGTAAAATTATTATACCTCTAACATTTTATGTTATTACACTTAAATTACGTGTTCCATAGATTTTAAAATATGATCATAGATAGTATGCATAAAGACCTAATATCCTCATATTGTTTTTTTGCTTCTCCGACCTGTTTATATCCAGTTATCAAAGAGAGAACATGGCGTTTTTATTAATTTAAAACCGAAAATATTATATTGGTTCCTCTTTTCTTCTCGAAACATGCTATTTCTTTTACATGAGGATATAAACGACCATGGAGAGAAAAACAGATGAATGAAAAGAATACGACACCTGCTAAAACTTTTCTAAGTGCAGATAATCGTTCTTTTTTATTGAGTTCGCGCGCTTTTGCACCTTTGTTTTGGAGCCAATTTTTTGCTGCTTTTAATGATCATTTTGTCAAAAACACTCTGATTTTTCTCATTGTTAAGTGTAGCTCTTCAGAATATCAAGCAAGCCTTATTAGCTTAACAAGTGGTATTTTTTCGCTCCCTCATTTTTTATTTTCTGCAACAGGGGGACAATTGGCTGACTGCTTTAGTAAAGCAAAAGTTGCTCGTTTAATTAAATTTTTTACTCTCTTCATTGCTGTCGCAACTGCAGGTTCTGTGCTCTTATCCTCTATCACTTTGCTCATGATATGCTTATTTCTTTTTAGTTGTGCCTCAGCACTTTTTGGACCCATTAAATATGCAGCATTACCCGATCATATGGCAAAAATCCACCTGCCACGTGCCAATGCATGGATAGAAACAGCAACCTTTACCGCTATTTTACTAGGAACATTATGGGCTGGTCTTAGTTTCAATTTTCAAAGCGAATTACAAATTATTCCAGCACTTATTATAATTATTTTAGCTGTATTTTCATGGGCTACAAGCTGCTTTATGCCAGAAAATACCCCTGCACAATCGAATATTACTGTTGACCATAATATTATACGTGCCACAATATCCATTCTCAAATATTGCACTCAAGAAAAAAACTTATTCGTTGCAAGCCTCATAGTTTCTTGGTTTTGGTTTATGGGAGCCACAATTTTATCAGTCATCCCAATATTAACTGCCTCTCTCAATTGCCTTCTTTATGGAACTATTATATTTTTTACGCTCTTTTCCATTTTTAGTGCTATTGGCTCTGCAATGGTAGCTTGGCTTTCAGCAGAGAGAATTAACTTATTATTAGCGGTTATCGGAACTTTTGTCTTTGGCTTTGTTTGTATCGACTTAAGTTTTGTCATTAATGGTCTTCATCCTGAATTAAAAGTTGAAACACTTAGTGATTTTTTTTCTCATTCACAGTTATTGCACATTATGTTTGATTTTTCTTTAGCAGCAATTTCAGGAATATTTCTTGTTGTTCCTAGTTTTGCAGCACTGCAAGCTTGGACTAAACCGGACCATCGCGCACGTGTTATCGCTGCTAATAACATCCTAAATGCTGCCTTTATAGTTATAGGAGCAAGTATAATTACTTTTATTCAATACCTTGGCGTTTCAATTGATATAGTAATTATTATGCTCGGTATCGCCTCTTTAGCAGTTGCTATTGCTATGCTAAAATATTTACCTACCAATCCTTTCCTCGATTTTATTTTTATTCTTTTTCGTCTGTTTTTCCGTTTAGAAATTAAGGGCGTGAAAAATCTTGCTAAAGCAGGAAAATCTCCCATTCTAATCTTTAACCATTCGTCTTTTCTTGATAGTTTTCTGGCTCTCGTTATTTGTGAAACAATAAACTTGCACGCTCCAGTTATCGTTATTGACGCTAATACTGCAAAATTTTGGTGGTTTCGTCCCTTTATTAAACATATAAATGCTTTTCCTATGGATCCCTCACATCCATTCGCAAACCGTTATCTTATACACACCGTAAAACAAAGAAAACCGCTTGTCATTTTTCTAGAAAAGGATACCTCTACTACAAACGCTTTTAAGAAAGTCTACGAAAGCGCTGCCTGGATTGTTGATAAAACAAAAGCAAAAGTGGTTCCCATTAAAATTTATGGTCTTGAACGTACTCTTTTTTCAAGTTTTTCTGGCATACACTGTAAACTTTTTCCTAAAATATGTGCTACCATTAATAAACCTGTTGATTTAAATATTGATGCAAATCTAAAAAGTCGCGCCCGCCGTCAAACCGCTAGAAATAAATTGTATCGTATTATAACGAATCTGATCTTTTGAATTCTCTAGGTTAAAATAGTACATTTTTTACGAACTTGCGAAAAAGCCTCGTAATTATAGGAAGTACATAAAAATTATTAAAGGCTCTCTTACAGACCCGATAAGTTATAGGCTTACATTTAAATTCTAAAGAATTCGCATTTTAGCTCCAAAACCGGCTGCACTTATCCTAAAAAATTACCAGAATGTTACTCCTCTCAGCAAAGATAAAGTGATGCAAAAAACAAATTTTGGGTATTTACGCGTCAATCAAACTTCACTGAAATAAAGAATTTCTTGCAAATTTATCCAAATGAAATTGATTTTCTTATCACTAGCAAAATAGACTATACAATCTTACAAAAAATTTACTAAAAAGATTGCATATTCTTAATCAATACCAACCCTTTCATTAACAATTTGTAAGCTTCGCTTTTTATAAAAGTCTCTTGTAATTTTTTAATAAATCCCCATAATAAGGGGAGGTAAGCTGGGATTCCGCCAGCGTCGCCTAGGGTTGTCCATATTTATCAATCCTTTTTAACCCCGACAGCTGACGGAACATATGCTAAAGGACTTTATATTATGGCTGATTTCAAAAAATTACGTTCGGCGTCTGTTTCTCATGCAGATGCATCAATCGATCAAGGATTGCGCAGCTATATGCTGGGCGTCTATAATACAATGGCCATTGGTTTGCTTATTACAGCCGCTGCCGCTTATGCTATTGCCTCATTGGCTACAACAACCGATATGAGCCAAGCAGCCGCCCAAATCAATAGCAGTGTTTACTTAACATCGTTTGGAGTGACATTTTATACGTCACCATTATCCTATATCGTTATGTTTGCGCCACTCGTAGCTGTGCTCTTTCTCAGTTTTAAAATTAACACATTGAGCACAAGTGCTGCCCGTAGCCTCTTTTTTGGTTATGCTGCCCTTGTTGGACTCTCGTTGTCCTCAATCATTTTGCGTTATACACCTGAAAGTGTTGTGCAAACATTTGTCATTACAGCCGCATCTTTTGGTGCTCTTTCACTTTATGGTTATACGACACAACGTGATCTCACGGCGATGCGGTCATTCTTTTTTATCGGTTTGGTTGGCTTGATGCTTTCCATGATTGTTAATATCTTTCTTGGATCTAGTGCTTTACAATTCGCTATTTCCGTGATTGGTGTTTTTATCTTTGCTGGTTTAACTGCTTACGATACACAGAGCATCAAATTAATGTATTATGAAGGGGATGGAGACGACACCCGAGGTCGTAAAATTATTATGGGTGCATTGAATCTTTATCTTGATTTCGTCAATATGTTTGTCTTCCTGCTGCAATTTCTCGGCTCAAACCGTGATTGATGACAGCAATCATCGCTTAACTAAAGAACCTTGTTTCTGAAAAGAAACAGGGTTTTTTAATTTTTAATAGTAAGTGTTTACTTATTAACTCCTTAGTACCATAAACGATATAAAAAATTGCAACTAAAAAATGATAAAAAAGCCTTATAAGCGAAAAATTCTCTGGCCAACAACATTTATCCAGCAAAAACTCCACACACCCTTGTTAAACACTATTTTTAATCGTTCTGGCCATCAGACAACCGCAACCAAAGATAATAACTACTATGATCTTGTCGTTGCTTCTTACAATATCCATAAATGTGTAGGTGTTGATAAAGTTTTTAACCCTACCCGTATTGTGCATGTTATTGCTGAACTAAAAACTGATATTCTTGCTCTTCAAGAAGCAGACAAACGTTTTGGCGAACGTACTGGCTTGATTGATCTTCAGCTCTTAAAAGCTGAAACAGGTTTGATTCCTGTGCCCCTGAATACTATGTCACCAAATGGTCATGGTTGGCATGGTAATGCTCTTTTTTTGCGCCAAGGACATATATGTGATATCTTACAAATTACTCTTCCTGGCATTGAACCTCGTGGCGCTGTAATTGCAGAATTAGAAATGAAAATTGGTCGGATTCGTATTATTGCTACTCATTTTGGCCTGTTGCGCTACTCTCGTAATCAGCAAGTAAAAACGCTTCTTGCACTTTTGCAAAAACGTCCTCTTATGCCCACAGTTCTCATTGGTGATCTCAATGAATGGAGATTAGGTAAAGGTTCGTCTTTAAATCCTTTTTCTTCCTATTTTGATAGCACACTCGGAGCTGTGCCCAGTTTTCCCTCTCGGTTTCCCTTTTTAGCTCTTGATAGAATTTTTGCTTTTCCCCATCAATTAGTAATAAATGTTGAAAACCATTTTTCACCACTCGCGCGTATTGCTTCAGATCATTTACCAATCAAAGCACATATTAGTCTTGCTAATGCAATGACCACTCTAAAAAGTAAGTGAATAAAACTAATGTGCCTCATCCCAATTTCGAGCAGCCATCACTTTTACTTCAAGCGGTACAGACAAAGATAATACCGGCATTGTAGCATTTTCCATAACCTTTTTAACAAGAGCTATCGTCTTATCTGTCTCGGCTTTTGGTACTTCAAAAATCAGTTCATCATGCACTTGCAGTAACATTTTTGCTGACAATTTTTCTTTTTCTAAAGCATTTTCTATCTGAATCATGGCACGACGAATGATGTCTGCTGCTGACCCTTGAATCGGCGCATTAATAGCAGCTCGTTCATTAAAAGCACGAACTTGCGGATTAGAGGCTTTTATTTCAGGATAATGAATACGACGACCAAAAATAGTTTGAACATAACCATGTTGACGTGCAAAGATTTTAGTCGCTTCCATATACTCTTTAATTCCCGGAAACCTTTCAAAATAAAGTTGAATATAACGACTTGCTTCTTGCCGCGAAAGACCCAATTGATTTGCTAATCCAAAAGCCGAAATACCGTAAATAATGCCGAAATTAATCGCTTTCGCACGCCTGCGTATATCTGGCGACATTTCTTTTATAGAAACCCCAAACATTTGTGACGCAGTTATCGCATGAATATCTTGTCCCCTAGCAAAAGCTTCTTTTAATGCAGTAATATCAGCAATATGCGCAAGAATACGCAATTCAATTTGGCTATAATCAGCTGATAAAAGCTCATGCCCTTCCGGAGCAATAAAAGCTGTTCGGATTTTACGCCCTTCAGCAGTGCGTACCGGTATATTTTGTAAATTGGGCTCTGATGAAGATAAGCGCCCTGTTGATGTTATCGCTAAAGAATAATTCGTATGAACACGCCCTGTTTTAGGCAAAATATAAGCAGGTAAAGCATCTGCGTAAGTTGACTTTAGTTTTACCAGTTGACGCCAATCAATAATCTTACGTGGCAAAATATGACCTTCAGCAGCCAACTCTTCTAAAGTCTGAGCAGAAGTTGACCATTGTCCACCTTTCGTCTTAGCGCCTCCAGACAGCCCCATTTTATCAAACAGGATCTCACCTAATTGCTTTGGTGAAGCAATATTAAATTTCTCACCAACCAACTGATAAATTTCTTCTTCCAAAGCAAAAGCAGCTTGTGCCAATTCTCCTGAAATACGCAATAAAATCTGTCGATCAATAAGAATCCCACGCTCTTCCATTCTTGCGAGAACTTCTATTAGCGGTCGGTCCAAGCGTTCATAAATTTTTGTCATTCCCTGGGCTACAAGCTGTGGTTTTAAAACTTGCCACAACCGAAGCGTTATATCGGCATCTTCTGCTGCATAAAAGGTTGCCTGTTTCAAATCAACTTGCGCAAAGGAAGAAATCTTTTTTCCATTATGCGTTAAATCCTTGTAAGAAATTGGTTTATGTCCAAGCCAGCGTTCAGACAAAGCATCCATATTATGCGTTAAAGCTCCAGCATCTAAAGCATATGACAAAAGCATTGTGTCATCAAAAGAATATATCACAATACCCTGTTGCTTCATCACCAGCCAATCATATTTCATATTTTGACCAATTTTTAAAATCGCTTTATTTTCTAATATCGGCTTTAAAAGCGCCAAAGCCTTTTTGATCTCAATTTGTTCAGCAATACGCCCACCTCCCCAAAGATCATCTCCTCCCTGAATATGTTCAAGTGGTATATAGGCTGCTTTTCCTGGCTGTAATGCTAATGAAAAACCAACAAGCTTTGCTTGCAGTGGATCAAGAGAGGTTGTTTCAGTATCAAAAGCAAAATAACCTTGCTCTTCTGCTTCTGACAACCATTCTTGCAAAATTTCTTCATCCAGAATCGTTGTATAAGCCTCTCTTGTAATTTTTTGCATGAGAGCTTGATCTTTACGTTTTTGTGCCAAAACCTGTGGCGAATTTTCAGAAAAACTATGCGATAGCGGTGTCGCAACTTTTTGCACATCCAAAACGCACCCATAATCAGTCTCTGCACGCTCAATATTTATATCGAGTGCATCAATGACTGTTGCATCACATTCTGTGGCTTCTGCCACGCGACGCGTGAGTGTCGTAAATTCCATTGCCTTCAGAAAAGCAATTAAACGCGGACCATCTTGCGGTTCTAAAACAAAACTCTCTAAATTATTCTCTATAGGGACATCTGTTTTAAGCCTAACGAGTTCACGAGAAATTTTTGCTTGCTCAGCATAATTTTGAATGTTTTCACGTCGCTTTGTTTGCTTAACTTCTGCTACACGTTGCAATAAAAGATCAAGAGTACCAAATTGATCCAATAATTGGGCCGCAATTTTGGGACCAATACCGGGGATACCTGGGACATTATCGGTTGGATCTCCAGTCAAAGCTTGCAAATCGACCATTTTTTCAGGCGCCACACCCCATTTTTCTATGACTTCAGAAATACCAATATGTTTGTCTTTCATTCCATCATATAAAGATACATGTGTGTTCACCAATTGCATTAAATCTTTATCAGAAGAAATGATCGTTGTTTTTACTCCATTCTGAGTTGCCAATTGTGCATAGGTAGCAATTAAATCATCTGCTTCGAATCCTTCTTTTTCAATACAAGGCAAATTAAAAGCCTTTGTTGCCTGTCGTATTAACGCGAATTGCGGAATAAGGTCTTCAGGAGGTGCCTCTCTATTGGCTTTATATTGAGGGTAAATTTTTTTGCGGAATGTATCAGAGGAATAATCAAAAATGACAGCAAAATGCGTTGGAATAACACCAGCAGCTGTATTACGGGCATCACAGAGTAATTTCCATAACATATTACAAAAACCAGCGACAGCTCCTACAGGAAGTCCATCTTTTTTGCGCTTTAAAGGTGGCAAGGCGTAGTAAGCACGAAAAATATAACCCGATCCATCAACCAAAAAAAGATGATCTTTTGTTTCCATGACAATTCCATTTCTCTATTTCAGCTAAAAAATAACTTACTCTTATATTTTTTTTTATTATTATTTTAAAATTTATCAAACCGCCTCTAAAAAGCCATTTTTTATCTCCATAAAGCATGAAGTCGTTACATTTTACATTTAGTACCTAAAGCTTTTCTTTGCTGTTACAGGACATAATAGCTTTCATTTTGCTCCTCCTATGAGAGCTGAGGTACAACGTGGCGACAAGGTCGTTGTGGTGTTCCCCTCCCCACAACGACCATATTTTTTAGGATCTTGTTTTTCCTAGACTTTAGATAATCTTCTCAGGTCAGGGAAAATGTGAGTGAACTATTCAGGAACTTTGAAATTATTCCAAAGAGCTTTTTCACCCATTTTTTTGATAAAATCGGCATGCATACTTTTTTCTTGTGCATTTAACCTTGAAGGCAAAGCTTGAGGGCGAGATTTAACGAGTGAAAAAGCATTGTTAATACCTTGGGTATCCACAACGCTCCCAATGTTATTGAAACCCAATACACCCTGTTTTCCACCAATGAGCTCAATATAAACATCGGCGAGAATCTCCGCATCAAGCAGAGCACCATGAAGAACACGATGACTATTATCAATGCCAAAACGTTTGCATAAAACATCAAGAGAATTAGGACCCATAGGAAATTTGCGCCGTGCCATAGCTAATGTATCAAGAATATTATCAACACTGATAAGTGGCTTATTCGCCCGCCCTAATTCTGCATTCAGAAAGCCAATATCAAAACTTGCATTATGGGCAATCATTGTTGCACCATTAATAAATTCCAAAAACGCATCGGCAATATCACTAAAGCTTTTTTCGTTCTTTAAGCGTTCATTGGTTAATCCATGAATTGCTACAACTTCCTCAGGAATAATAACACCTTGCGGATTTAAATAAACATGGAATCGACGTCCCGTAAGATAGCGATCAACCATTTCTACACAACCGATTTCGATTATGCGATCTTTCTCTTTATCCAAACCTGTCGTTTCTGTATCAAAAATAATTTCACGCATTACTTCAATTCTTTAGCAAAATTTTCATTATATCAAAAACTTGTTGACGTGTATTCTCTAAATCTTTTCCTGTATCAATGACAAAATCAGCACGCGCTCGTTTTTTTTCATCAGATATCTGTTTGGCATTGATAAATGCAAATTTTTCTTCATTCATATTTGGACGAATCATTGCACGCTCTTTTTGTATTGCCAGTGGAGCAGAGACAACAACAACACTGTCCACACGATTTTCACTTTTGTTTTCAAAAAGCAAAGGAATCTCTAGAACTATTAATTTTTCCCCATTTTTGCGCGCTGTATCAATAAATTCTTTTTCTTTTTTTTGCACTAAAGGGTGGACCATGTCTTCTAATGTTTGTAACTTTTCACTATCATTGATCAAAATCTTTGAAAGCTTTAGGCGATTAACTTTACCATTTTCAACAACACTAGGGAAAATCTGTTCTATGAACGACAAAGTTGGTTCACTCTTATAAAGTTCGTGTACTGCTTCATCAGCGCTAAAAACAGGAATACCTGCTTGTTTGAAAAAATCAGCAACTGTTGATTTTCCCATAGCGATTGATCCTGTCAATCCTATGATTTTCATCCTTTATCTTTACCCATATCCTTTAAGATTGTCTCTCGTAATTCTCTTGTTACCTGCGGTCTTATTCCAAACCATCTTTCAAAACCAATAACAGCTTGATGTAAAAGCATACCAAGTCCATCAACTGTCCTTAGACCATGAGCTTTTGCTTGTTGTAAAAAAGGTGTTATCAATGGCGCGTAAACAATATCTGCCACCAATGCGGTTGCCTTTGTTTTATGAAAATCACAGAAAAAAGAAACACTTTTTTCATCATATGAATTTGTTATACCTACAGAAGTCGTATTGACAATCAAATCAGCTTGATAAACTAGTTCACCAGTATTATGCCAATCGTGGACTTCAATAGGTTTTCCAAAATGCTCGGCTAGATCATTTGCGCGTTGCTTTGTACGATTAACTAAGCAAATACGTTCAAATCCACGTTTTTTTAAGGCATATAAAATAGCGCGTGCAGCACCACCTGCACCAAAAACAAGAGCTGTTTCTCCAACCCAATCAGAAAAAGAATCATCAAGATTAGCGCCGAAACCATAGGCATCACTATTTGTGGCACAAAGCTTATCCCCTTCATACCACAGCGTATTAGCAGCACCAATCATTGTGGATACTTCATCTTTATGATCCGCTAAACGGAAAGCTTCCTGCTTATAAGGTAACGTAACATTGCCTCCACAAAAACCTCTCTTTTGTAGAGATATAATAAAATCCTCGAATCTTTCAGGTGTTATTTCCTGTGCTAAATATTCACCTTGTAAACCATATTGTTTAAGCCAAAAGTTGTGAATTTTTGGCGATTTTGAATGGTGAATAGGGGTGCCTACAACAAAAGCACATGGAGAATTTTTTTCTTTGCACTTTATTGTAAAATCAACCATCAATGGCTCCTAAATGACGCAATTTTACGATCAAAGGCAAAAGTGGTAAACCAATAATAGTAAAAAAATCTCCATCAATTTTTTCAAAAAGATGAATTCCTTCACCTTCAATTTGATATACTCCCACACTGTTTAGAACATCTGACCCTACACGTGCTAAATAACGTTCAATGAATGCTGTTGAGAGAGAACGTACAGACATATGAGCACTAAAAGCTTCAACCCAAATTTCTTGGCCATTCCGAAATAAAGCTACCGCACTATGAAGAGAATGTGTTTTACCTGATAAAGTGCATAAACGTTGACGTGCTTCCCTGCTATTTGTAACTTTGTGAAAAATCTGACCTTCCAAATCAAGTACTTGATCACAACCTATAACCAAAGCATCAGGAAAGCGATCAGAAACATTTTTTGCTTTCGCACTTGCAAGAAAACAACAAAGTTCTTTAGGTGTTTTTGCTTCTGCTGTTTTTTCTATCTCTCTTTCATCAAAAGAGGCCCCCTCAATGAAAAAACTTAACCCTGCTTTTTTCAACAATTGTGCACGATAAGAACTAAGGGATGCTAATATTAACGTTTCTGCTGCCATGAAAATTTTCTTTCATTTTTTTTCACGAAATCGTGATAAAAGTTCAAATATCGCTGCAGCCGTTTCTTCAATAGAGCGTCTTGTGACATCAATAATAGGCCAACCAAAACGTTCGCAAATGCGTTTTGCATAAGTCAATTCTTCAGCTATATTGATTCGATCAGTATAACTTTCAAGAGCAAAATCATCCCCTAAATCCCGATTTTGTCGAATATGTGAGATTCGTTCAGCTGAAGCGATTAAACCAATGATCAAAGCATTTTTTGCTTCTAAAAGAGTTTCAGGTAAATCAATCCCTGGAATAAGAGGAACATTAGCAGCTTTTATTCCACGATTTGCTAAATAAATACTGGTTGGTGTTTTAGAAGTTCTTGAAATTCCTACAAGTATCACATCTGCATTCAATAAGCTGTTGGGAGATTGCCCATCATCATGCTCTATTGTAAAATCCAACGCTTCAATACGGCGAAAATAATCTGCATTGAGATCATGTTGTGCACTAACACGTAAATTTGTGGGCATTCCAAGATAAGACTGAAAAGCATCCAAAACAGGGTGCAGTATATCAATGCAGGGAACTTCTATTTTCTCACATATTCTCCTAAGAAGCAGTTTAATCTTTTTATCAATAATTGTGTAAAGAACTATACCCGGCTCTTGTTGTATTTCATCGAGAGCTCTTTGCAGCTGTGTTTCATTGCGAATCATCGGATAGATATGCTCTGTTGTCTGAATCATCGTGTATTGCGACGCTACAGCCCTTCCCACAGAGATTAACGTTTCCCCTGTTGCATCAGAAAGCATATGTAAATGAAAGAACTTTTTTTCTCTTGTCACAAAAATTTTAACCTCTTGTTAATAAATGTGTATATACCATCTTAATATTTCATAAAATGAAATTTTAGAGAAAACTCTCCGTTATTATGCACAAATTGAACAATTGTGATAAATAAACTCTTCTTATGAAAAAAGAATGGGGATAATATTCTTAAAATAGTGTTATGCTTTATTTTTTTTAATTTGCCTTTGTGGATAAAGTTGAGGATGAATAAGGTATAAATAATAATCCACATTAAACACAGGCTTAAATAAGAAGAATCCTCTTTCTCTCTTAAATTATTAATATAAAAAAATTTAAAAATAAAAATTCTTTTGAAGATTAATTTATTAACGATATAAAGGTGTTTTCTTTAAAGCTATTGAATATGATATATTGTGTAAGTTCTTTTATTATTAAATATTTTCTATGAAACGTTTTTTATAAGCGATTTTGAAGTATGATTGCTAAATTATATAGGAAGATAAATCTTATGAAGGATACTTGCAGTTTTAAAAAGTTAAGTGTAGAATATATTCACCTTACTAAGAGTGTCCTATTCTTCAGATTTTCCATAAATTAATTTTGAAAAAGATTCCTTACCTAATGATAAAGAGCATATTTCATGCAAGAAATGAAATTACAAGAACTTAAAAGTAAAAATCCAGTTGAACTTGTCTCTTTTGCTGAAACATTAGAAGTTGAAAATGCTTCTCTTATGCGTAAGCAAGAATTAATGTTTGCTATCTTGAAAAAACTTGCTTCGCAAGACGTAGAAATTATAGGAGAAGGAGTTGTTGAAGTTTTACAAGATGGCTTTGGATTTTTAAGATCTGCAGATGCTAATTATCTTCCTGGACCTGATGATATTTACCTTTCTCCTGCACAGATTCAGTCTTTTTCTTTAAAAACAGGTGATACTGTTGAAGGTCCTATCCGTAGTCCAAAAGAAGGAGAACGTTATTTTGCCCTTCTTAAGATTAATACAATCAATTTTGAAGATCCTGAAAAAATTCGCTATAAAATTCACTTCGATAATCTCACTCCCCTTTACTCAAATGAACGTTTTCAAATGGAAATACAGGATCCTACAGAGAAGGATATGTCATCACGGGTGATTGATTTAATATCTCCATTGGGAAAGGGACAGCGAGGATTAATTGTAGCTCCTCCTCGTACAGGGAAAACGGTTTTACTTCAAAATATTGCTCATTCTATCACGACTAATCATCCTGAATGTTACCTTATCGTTCTCTTAATTGATGAACGACCAGAAGAAGTTACTGATATGCAACGTTCTGTAAAAGGAGAGGTAGTCTCTTCTACTTTTGATGAGCCAGCTATACGTCATGTGCAAGTAGCTGAAATGGTTATTGAAAAAGCAAAGCGCCTTGTTGAATATGGGCGTGATGTCGTTATTCTCCTCGATTCCATTACACGTCTTGGGCGTGCTTATAATACTGTTGTTCCTTCATCAGGTAAAGTCTTGACAGGTGGTGTAGATGCAAATGCTTTGCAGCGTCCAAAGCGTTTTTTTGGTGCAGCACGTAACATTGAAGAAGGTGGCTCTTTAACCATTATTGCAACGGCTTTGATTGATACTGGTAGTCGTATGGATGAGGTTATTTTTGAAGAATTTAAGGGTACAGGTAATTCGGAAATTGTTCTTGATCGTAAAGTTGCTGATAAGCGTATTTTCCCTGCTATGGATATTTTGAAGTCGGGAACGCGTAAGGAAGAGCTCTTAGTAGCACGGCAAGACTTACACAAAATTTTTGTACTTCGTCGTATTTTAGCACCCATGAATGTAACAGATGCAATTGAATTTTTAATTGATAAATTAAAACAAACGAAAAACAATAGTGAATTTTTTGATTCAATGAATACATAAGATCATTAGTTTTTCAATTAGGATACATCCTGTGGATACAATCTTTGCTGTTTCGAGTGGATTGTTGCCTTCAGGGGTTGCAGTCATTCGGCTTTCTGGTCCTCATGTTGTGAATATTGTTAAGACGCTTTGTGGTTGTTTACCCAAAGCGCGATTCATGCATTATGGGAAGCTTACGGCTCGTGATGGGAGCTTTTTAGATTCTGCTTTAACTGTTTTTTTTCCTGCTCCTCATAGTTTTACGGGAGAAGATTGTGCAGAATTTCATTTGCATGGAGGAAAAGCAGTTGTTAATCGTTTTCTCGATGAATTGTCTACATTTGATGGTTGTCGTATTGCAGAGGCAGGTGAATTTTCGCGTCGTGCCTTCATGGAGGGAAAATTAGATCTTGTTCAGGCAGAAGGTCTTGCTGATTTAATAGAAGCAGAAACGGAAAGTCAGCGTCGTTTAGCCGTTATGGGCACAAGTGGGTGTTTAACAACACTTTATCGCGATTGGCGCAATAAACTTATGAAAGTACGTGCTTTTATTGAAGCAGAACTTGATTTTGCTGATGAAGCTGATATCCCCAATTCAATATCTGATAAAGTTTGGAAAGATGTGGAAGATCTGTGTACTTCTCTTCGGGAACATATTTCCGAGGGAGAACGTGCGAGTATTTTACGTGACGGATTAAAAATTGTCATTGCGGGAGCTCCAAATTCTGGGAAATCAAGCATCATGAATCGTTTGGCTGGAAGATCTGTTTCTATTGTGACAGAAGAAGCTGGTACAACCCGTGATGCTTTAGAAATGAGACTTGTTCTTGGTGGTTTACCAGTTTTTTTAACAGATACTGCTGGTTTTAGGAAAACAGAAAATAAAATTGAACAGTTAGGAATAGAAGTTGCAAAGCAGCATGTTATGGATGCTGATTTGGTTATTTTAGTTTATGATATGAAAAATCCTAAAAAAGTTGATTTACCAGAAACATCGGCTGAAATATGGCATGTTGGTAATAAGCTTGATCTTTATGAAAAGAATGAAACGCATTGGTTTATGCAGTTTTCTGCATTAACCGGTTTAAATTTTGATTATTTTATCAAAAAACTTGAGTCATTTTGTTCACATCGTGCTTCTGAAATTGGTAATCTTGTTCCAGCACGTAAAAGGCAACTTCAGTTATTAAAAGATGCTGTTAAAGAAATTGAAGCTGCTGTGAATTACCATTCTCTTGATTTAAGCTTACGTGCAGAACATCTTCGTCGTGCAAGTGATTTTCTTGGGAGAATTACGGGAGATATAGATGTTGAAGATTTGCTTGATATTATTTTTTCAGAGTTTTGTATTGGTAAATAATGATTCACGTGAAACATTGATTATTTCATAGACAGATTTAAAAGATTATGTATTTTACATCTTGTTTCACGTGAAACTTGAGAGTAGATTCTCTATGGAATGAATATAGATGCAGTTATATGATGTTATTGTTGTTGGGGGTGGTCATGCCGGCTGTGAAGCTGCTTCAGCTTCAGCGCGCTCTGGAGCGCGGACAGCACTCGTTACGCACAAAATATCAGCAATAGGAACAATGTCTTGTAATCCTGCTATTGGTGGGCTTGGAAAAGGACATTTAGTTCGTGAAATAGATGCTTTGGATGGTATTATGGGACGAGCAGCGGATGCTGCTGGAATTCAATTCCGTCTTCTTAATCGACGTAAAGGACCAGCAGTAAGAGGACCACGTACTCAAGCTGACCGGCAATTGTATAAAGAAGCAGTTCAAAAACTTTTACAAGAACAAAATAATCTCGTTTTAATTGAAGATGAGGCTATTGATCTTATTGTTAAAGATCATTGTGTTTCAGGTATTGTTTTAAAAAATCAAGGAATAATTAGTTCTGGTGCTGTTGTTTTGACAACAGGTACATTTTTAAATGGTCTTATTCATATTGGTAATAAAACATGGGCTGCTGGACGTATGGGCGATCAGTCAAGTGTGCAACTTGCTGAACGCATAAAAAATCATGGAATAAAACTTGGTCGATTAAAAACAGGAACGCCTGCACGTCTTAGTAAAAAAACAATTCGTTGGGAATGTCTTCCAAAACAACAGGCAGATGAAGATCCTGTTCCCTTTTCTTTTTTAACTGAGAAAATTGAACAATCTCAAATTGAATGTGCAATAACACGTACAAATGCACAAACACATCAAATTATTCGTGATAATATTCATAGATCTGCTTTATATTCTGGAACTATTGAAGGATTAGGACCACGTTATTGCCCTTCAGTTGAAGATAAAATTATCAAATTTGGGGAACGTGATGGACATCAGGTTTTTCTGGAACCAGAGGGGTTAAATGATGATACTGTTTATCCAAATGGTCTTTCTACTTCTCTTCCTGAAGATGTACAGATTTCTTTATTGAAAACTATTGAAGGATTGGAAAATGTTGAGGTTTTACAACCTGGTTATGCTATTGAATATGATTTTGTTAATCCACGACAACTGACAAAAACTTTAGAGTTGCGGGCTTTACCAGGGTTATTTTTGGCAGGCCAAATTAATGGTACAACAGGATATGAGGAAGCTGCAGCACAAGGGCTTTTGGCTGGGTTAAATGCCGCACATAAGGTTGGTAAATTAGATGAAGTACTTATAAGTCGTTCTACAGCTTATATTGGTGTTATGATAGATGATTTAGTCTCGCGAGGAGTTTGTGAACCTTATAGAATGTTTACATCACGTGCTGAATTTCGTTTGTCTTTACGATCTGATAATGCTGATGCGCGTTTAACACCTTTAGCACAACAATGGGGAATTGTGAGTCAAACACGTTGGGATTGTTATCAGAAAAAACAGCAACGTCTCGATCAAGCACGATCACTGTGCAAAAAACTTTTTCTAACACCTAATGAAGCCTCTGCACATGGATTACAAATAAACCACGATGGGATTAGACGATCGGCTTATGATCTTCTTGCCTATCCTCATATGACTATACAACGTCTTTCACATTTTTGGCCACAACTACAATCAATTGATTCTAAAACCGTCGAATCTTTGGAAATTGAAGCACAGTACGCAGTTTATTTAGAAAAACAAGCACAGGATATTATTGCTCTTCAAAGAGATGAACGTTTAGAAATTCCCTCTTCTCTTGATATTCAGTCAATTTCGGGTCTTTCAAATGAGTTAAAAACAAAAATTCAAGAAGTTTCGCCGCGTTCAATTGCTGATGCACAAAAAATTGATGGTATGACACCTGCTGCATTATCACTTATTATTACGTATATTCAACGTCAAAGACGTGAAAAGGCTAAATTAGCTTAATGGATATTTCTATAGAAAAAAAATATAAAGCACTGTTAAAAATTATTCCTTCTGTTTCACGTGAAACGATGGAAAATTTAGCACAATTTGAAAGCTTGGTCATTCAATGGAATACGCATATTAATTTAATATCTCCTGCAACAATACCAGTTCTGTGGACGCGTCATATCTTGGACTCAGCTCAAATTTATCCTTTACATAGTCACTTTTTAAACTGGTGTGATCTTGGTTCAGGAGGAGGATTTCCCGCAATTGTTATTGCTATTTTAATGAAAGAAAAAAAAGTGGGGCATATTGATCTCGTTGAAAGTAATGGAAAAAAAATAGCTTTTTTACGAACAGTCATTGCTCAACTTAGTCTTCCAGCAACAGTTCATCACTGTAGAATTGAAGATGTTTATGAAAAAATAAGGATGCCCGACGTTATAACAGCGCGAGGATTAGCTCCGCTAGATGCTCTCTTACAGCTTATTTTTCCATTGTTAACACAAAAAACAATAGCTCTTTTGCAAAAAGGTCGGGATTACTCTACAGAAATAAAAAATGCCTCTGCCAATTGGCGCTTTGATCTGCTAAAACATAAAAGTAAAATTGATGAAAATTCTGTTATTTTAGAAATTTCGCATGTTCGATCATGTAGAGGGTAAAGCAAAATGAGCGAAACACGAATTATCGCTATTGCAAACCAAAAAGGTGGAGTCGGAAAAACAACTACAGCAATTAATCTGGCAACAGCTTTAGCGGCTATTGGTGAAAATGTTCTCATTATGGACGTTGATCCACAAGGTAATGCAAGTACAGGATTGGGTATTGATCGTAATAGCCGTCCTTTATCTTCTTATGATGTTTTGATTTCAGGAATTTCAGTGACAAAAGCAGCTTTGAAAACAGCTGTGCCTAATCTCCATATTGTTCCCTCTACGCTTGATCTTTTAGGCGTGGAAATGGAAATTGCTTCGTCACAAGATCGCATTAAGCGGTTGCGTAAAGCACTCTGTGATGATCCGAAGATGATCAAGAAATTTAGTTATATTCTTATTGATTGTCCTCCCTCACTTAATCTTTTAACACTTAATGCTATGGGTGCAGCAGATTCTGTTTTAGTTCCTATGCAGTGTGAATTTCTAGCACTTGAAGGTTTAAGTCAATTGCTTGAAACAGTAAAACAAGTGCGATCTGTTCTTAATCCATCTTTAGAAATTCAAGGTATTGTTCTAACAATGTACGATGGACGTAATAATCTTTCAAATCAAGTTGTTGAAGATGTGCGTTCTTTTATGGGAGATAAAGTTTATCGTACTGTTATTCCACGAAATGTGCGGGTATCTGAAGCCCCCTCTTTTGGTAAGCCAGTATTGCTTTATGATCTTAAATGTGCTGGGAGCCAAGCATATTTACGTCTGGCATCAGAAGTTATTCAACGAGAAAAACAAGCGCGTGCTGCTGCTTAAATTGGAAATGTAAAAAATTTTGTAAGAAAACTCAAAGAGAAAAACTATGAATGATGATCAATCAAAAAAAAGACTAGGTCGTGGACTGGCCGCGTTGATTGGGGATATCAATTTAAATAATAGTCTTGCGTATTCATCAAGTGCTGACAAATTTACAGAGTCCAATACAATTCCTACACGGTCTGAGCAATTTGTGCCTCTTGAATCTATTTCGTGCAATCCACACAATCCACGGCGTCATTTCACTGATTCAGAACTTGATAATTTAGCACAATCAATTCGCCAGCATGGTGTTGTTCAACCTGTTATTGTAAGACCTTCACGTGATCATCCACATCGGTTTGAATTAATCGCTGGTGAACGGCGGTGGCGTGCTGCGCAACGAGCCAATTTAAGTCAATTGCCGGTCATTATTCGCGATGTAGATGATAAAACGGCCTTGGAATTGGCAATTATTGAAAATGTTCAACGTGCAGATCTTAATCCTATCGAAGAAGCAATGGGATATGAAATTTTACTGAATGAGCATGGATATACGCAAGCAGATTTGGCACAAGTCATTGGAAAAAGCCGGAGCCATGTTGCAAATACACTTCGTTTGTTAAAACTTCCACCAAAAGTACAACAATTCTTAACCGATGGGAAACTTTCAGCTGGCCATGCACGCTGCCTTATAACCGTCGAGAATCCACAGGATTTAGCCGAAAAAATTATTCGCGAAGGGCTTTCTGTGCGCCAAACGGAAATACTTGCGTATGAACAAGCCGATCCCAAAGTCAAAAAACGAACTGCTGTTGAGAAAGATACGGAAACAAAATCTTTAGAAAAATTACTTGCAGATGTGATCGGAATGAAAGTGACTATTCGACATGGTAAAAAAGGTGGTGATTTAAAAATACGCTACTCCTCATTAGAGCAATTGGATGATATCTGCCGACGTTTGCAAAACTAATCAATTGTCTAAAATAGCACGAATTCTATCAATATATTTTTGACCGAACTTTAAATTATCTAAAGAGATAGTGTTTTTTCCACTAAAGAGAATTTCTTTATCTTCAAGGGCTATTATTGCAGCTAAAGTTGCTTGAAGTGCCATGAGACCAATAACATAATCTTTAGGTGTGAGATTATTCTTTCTTAAAAGATCCATTATTTTTTGTTGATTCGAAATAGAGGCAATGAGTTCTTCAATGCTATTGTCATTTCCGGTATTGGATGCTTCTGGTTCTGGAGGTAAATCTTCAATCTCTTTTTTTAGTTGTTCTATTTTTGAGAGAAAATCCTCTGTTAAAGGATAATTTGCAACGGTATTTGGATTGCCGATAGGTGAGAGAATAAATTGATTATCAGTTCCTTTTGCCATTGTTATTTGAGCATATGCTATAAAAAGAAAAAAGAGAAACAAACGCAAGACAAACTTCAACATGGTTTAAAATTATTTTTTCTTCCCCTGATTTCAACTAAGATTTCTTCGTTTGTAAAATTAATTAAGTGTTTAATAGCACAGATCCTATTCACAAACTTTTCTTGAAATGCTAGTTATTCTATACATATGTTTTTTACCAAATTCTACATTCTTTAAAACTATATCTCTTTCACTGGGAGAGAGTTTGTCTTCTTCTGAACCCTCAGTGACTTGGAAAAGCATCATTAATAAGTGTTCAAGCACCTTGCAACCCGCAACAAAATCTTTAGGCGTGATATTGTTGTTTTTTAAAATAGCCATTACTTTTGGTTGATTAGAAAGATAAGTGGTATAGCTCTGCATCATACCGTAATATGCAGCGAGGTATCTTGTTGAAACTTTTAGTGCGTTTTCATCAAGTTCTTTTTGAACTTTTTCCATTTTTAAAAGGAAATCTTCTGTTAAAGAATAATTTGCGATATGTAAGAAACTAAACTTTTCTTTTTCAGCTATTTCTTCCTCCTCTTCTTCTGCTATTGTTACTTGTTCTTCTGCCATTGCGATTTGAGGATATGTTACAAAAAGAAAAAGGAGAAATAAACGCAATATAAGCTTCAACATAGTTTAAAATCATCCCTCTTTCCCTTGATTTCAGTAAAGATTTTTTCCTTTGCGAAATTAATTAATTGTTTAAATAGCACAGAGCCTATCCACAAATTTTTCCTGAAATGCTAATTATTCTATACATATGTTTTTTACCAAATTCTATGTTCTTTGAGATTATATCTTTTTTACCGAGAGCAATTTCGTTTTCTTCTGAACCCTCAATGATTTGGGAAAGCGTCATTAATAAGCCTTCAAGCGCCCTGCAACCAGTAGCAAAATCTTTAGGTGTGATATTGTTGTTTTTTAAAATAGCCATTATTTTTGGTTGATTAGAAAGATAAGAGGCATATATTTCAGAACTCGTATCATGTGTTACTGCTATGCTGAATTCTCCTGAAACTTTTATTGAGTTTTCATCAAATTCTTTTCCGATTTTTTCCATTTTTAAAAGTAAGTCTTCTGTTACGGGATAATTGTCTATATCTGATGTCATTGCTACTTTAGGATATGTTACAAAAAGAAAAAGGGGAAATAAAAGCAACGCAGTCTTCAACATGGTTAAAAATTATCCTTTCTTCTCCTGATTTCAGCAAAGACTTCTTCATCTGTTTCTTTTTCCATCGCAAGTTCTTTTCGTAACATACTATCATCCCAGCGGAGAAAAGGATTAAGAGCTTTTTCTTGCCCTAATGTTACAGGTAAAGTCATGGCGTCTTTTGCACACAGTAAAAAAACATCCTCCACTCTTTTATGAAGTTTTTGATTATGTGGATCAAGTGTTAATGCGAAAAGAGCGTTGGTTTTGGTATATTCATGACCACAATAAAGGAGCGTTTCATCGGGAAGTTGACGAAGCTTTTTTAAAGAATTCAGCATTTGTGCTGGTGTTCCTTCGAAAAGACGTCCACAGCCAAGTGAAAAAAGCGTATCTCCAGCAAAGAGCAAATTCTCTTCAGGAAGATAGTAAGATAATGCGCCTAAAGTATGACCAGGTGTTGAAAGTGCTAAGATCGTGTGTGTGCCAAAGGAAAAACTTTCATCAGGTCGAAGCGTTTGATCAAGATGATTAATCTTTTCTTTTTCTGCTTCTGGTCCAATAACGACAGCCTTATAAACTTGTTTTAACTCTGATAGCGCTTCTACATGGTCGTGATGATGATGCGTTACAAAAATAGTCTGAAGTGTCCAGTTACGGCGTTTTAAGGCGTCATGAATCGCTTTACTTTCAGGCGCATCAATAGCGGCTGTGTAGCCGCTTTTTTCATCATGAATGAGTACACCAAAATTATCTTTTCGACAGATAAACTGTTCAATTAACATAGCTTTCCCCACGAACAGTGTGCAGCGATAAATCTGCAAAATAATTTATAGTTATGGATATGTTATGTTTAAGAATCAGATTTGTCTCCTTCTGTAAAAAGTCCTTGTGAGTGTTTAAGAATAAGGGGCATTTGGGTAAGCATAAATAGAACCGTTATGGGCATGACGCCAAATACTTTAAAGCTGGTCCAAAAATTATCGCTAAAATTGCGCCAAACAACTTCATTTAAAAGGGCAAGAAAAACGAAAAAAAATGCCCAGCGATAGGTAAGTTTCTGCCATCCTAAATCGTCAAGTTTTAAAGTAGAATCCAAAGCATAACGTAAGAGTGGTTTTTTAAAAAACATACCACCAAAGAGAATAAGAGCAAATAAAATATTAATAATTGTAGGCTTCATTTTTATAAAAGTATCGTTGTGAAGAAAAAGCGTTAAAAATCCAAAGATGATAACAAATATCCCTGAAATAAGAGGCATTATAGGAATTTTTCGTGCAAGGATCCATGATAAGCTTAGAGCAACAATGATAGCCACCATGAAAATAGCTGTTGCAGGAAAAATGGGTTTATTAAAGCTTTTAAAAAATCCAATATTATTTATCAGCCATTGGCCTTTATAATTGGCTAGAAAAAAGACAACCAATGGCCCCATTTCCAAGAGAAATTTAACGGTTGGTGAAAAATTCGATTTTTGATTTTCATTCATATTTTTCAAATTGGGATTGTTGTGGGAATTAGGTTCAAAAGAAGATTTTTTCATGCGTGTTTTCCTGTTATGGTTGTGGCAAAATCAGAAGCAGAAAAAGGTTGAAGATCCTCAATATTCTCTCCTATACCGATAAAATGAACGGGTAATTTATATTTTGCTGCGATGGCAACAAGAATTCCTCCTCGTGCGGTACCATCGAGCTTTGTCATAACTAAACCATTCACGCCGGCAATATCGCGGAAAATATCCACTTGGTTGAGCGCATTTTGTCCAGTGGTTGCATCAAGCGTTTGAAGAATTGTATGCGGTGCTTGGGGGTCATGTTTCCTTAAAACACGAATGATTTTCGCCAATTCATCCATCAGTTCAGTTTTATTTTGTAAGCGTCCAGCTGTATCGATAATCAATACATCACTGTTTGCTTTTTTGGTTTTGTCATAAGCATCAAATGCTAAACTAGCGGCATCTGCACCTAGTTTTGTTGAAATAACAGGCGCTCCTGTGCGTTCACCCCAGATATGTAATTGTTCAATAGCCGCAGCACGAAACGTATCACCAGCAGCTAGCATAACTTTTAGTCCTCCTGCGGTTAGCTTAGCCGCAAGTTTTCCAATAGTTGTAGTTTTTCCAGTACCATTTACACCAACCAGTAAAATAACGTGAGGCTTATGATTGAGATCAAGCTCTAATGGAATCGCAACCGGTTCCAAAACTTTTTTAATTTCGTCAGCCACGATGGTGTGAATGTCATCTGTAGAGAGATTTTTTTCGTAACGACTGGAAGCTAAAGTGTCAGTAATGCGTGTAGCTGTTTCCACACCAAGATCAGCTTGAATAAGGATATCTTCTAGCTCTTGTAACGTATCTCCATCAAGCTTTCCTTTAACAAAGAGATCACCAATCGATCCGCTTAAGCGTTGTGAAGAAAGGGCTAATCCTTTTTTTAGACGCCCAAACCACGCTGTTTTTTTCTGTTCAACAGAGGATACAGATGAAAACTCTTCAATTTTCTTTTCACTGATTGTATCTGCAACAATGATTTTTCTAGAAAGGGATTCAAAAGAGGGAGTTTTCTCATCGCTTTTTTCAGATGTCGTGTTTTGACTTTCTGTTTGTTCTTTTTTTTCTATGCTTATAGAGGATTTCTCGTTTTTATATTCACTTTCTTCTGCTATATCGGCTTCATAAGGAGTGGAAACTTGTTCTATTTCCGGCTCTTTAGATTTGTTAAAAGAGAATATTTTTTTGATAAAAGATTTTGTCATAAGGATTTCCTGCTCAGGCTGCGTTCAATTTTTGGAGAGTAGCAATCAATTTATCGCCATCGTGATCAACAATAAGAGCTTGAACAATTGTTCCAGCTTTGGCACCTTTAATTTTTGCAAGAGTATAATCTTCCGTTCGTCCGATTTCATCTTTTTCAACAAGAATTGTTTGGTGACTGTTTTGTAAGTGAGCAAGATGTTTTTGATAAGCTTCTTCTCCCGCTTTACGTAACCTTTCCGCACGCATCTTGACCACGCTACGATTGATTTGTGGCATACGTGCGGCAGGCGTCCCTTCTCTTGGACTAAAAGGAAAGACATGGAGATGTGTTAAATTACAGTCATTAATGAGAGCGAGACTATTTTGGAACATCTCCTCTGTTTCAGTAGGAAAACCAGCAATTAAATCGGCACCATAAACCATTGTAGGACGTTTGGCACGTAAGTCTTGGCAAAATTGAATTGCATGTTCACGTAAGTGACGCCGTTTCATTCGCTTTAGAATCATATTATCACCTGCTTGCAAAGATAAATGCAAGTGCGGCATGATTCTTTTCTCATGGGCTAAAAGATGAATGAGTTCTTCGTCTGCTTCGATGGAATCAATCGATGAAAGACGCAATCGAGGCAGGTCAGGAATGTGAAGCAAAATGGCCGAAGTTAATTTTCCTAAAGTTGCTTTTCCAGGGAGATCATGGCCATAGCTTGTAAGATCAACACCTGTTAGAACGACTTCTTGAATACCGTTCCCTATGAGCTGTTTAATTTGTTCAATGACAGCACCCATGGGGATTGAGCGTGAAGGTCCGCGTCCATAAGGAATAATGCAAAATGTGCAGCGATGATCGCAGCCGTTTTGTATCTGTACAAAGGCGCGCGTGCGCTCTTCCATCGCACTAACCATATGCGGAGCAATTTTTTGCACCTCCATGATGTCATTGATACGCAACTTTTCGGAATGGTTGATGCCAAAATCAGGAAGTTGACGATAAGAATGGGCATGGAGTTTATCTTCATTGCCCAAAACAAGATCTACCTCTGTCATAGAGGCAAAATTTTGTGATTCTGTTTGTGCGGCACATCCTGTAACAATAATGCGCGCATGAGGGTTTTCACGTCTTGCTTTGCGGATAGCTTGTTTTGCTTGTCGCACAGCTTCGGCAGTGACAGCGCAGGTATTAAAAATAATAGCACCATCTTTAAGCTGATCTAGTCCCGAAGAAGCACTTTCTTTGCGTATGATTTCTGTTTCGTAACTATTGAGTCGACAACCAAAAGTTACAATTTCTATAGCCATCAAAAGCGATCCTTTTTATAGTTCCCTGTTAAAGGGTTTAAAAAACCACTAAACTCATACTTAACTGGACCTGTCATTATAATATGATCGTCTTCTCGATAAAAAATATTCAGTTTTCCTCCTGGTAAATTTACATCAATATGACGTTGTGTGAGTCCACGTCGATGAGCTGCTACCGCACTCGCACAAGCAGCACTGCCGCATGCTTGCGTTAATCCAGCACCGCGTTCCCATGTGCGTAAATTTAGGCTTTTCTGTGACGTGACATAAGCAATGGAAATATTGCATCGTTCTGGGAAAAGGGGGTCATGTTCAAGTTTTGGTCCATACTTTTCTAATGGAATATGTTGAATATCACTTTCAACAAAAAAAATAGCGTGAAGATTGCCAATGGATACAAGGCAAGCATCTTTTAAAGGACCAGCAGTAAGTTCTACATGATTGGTGTCCACTATTTCACGTGAAACAGGCATCTCTTTTGCATTGAAATTTGGGCATCCCATGTCAACAGAGATGAGTTCGTCAGCTTGGCGTTTACCTTCAATAATTCCAGCAGGTGTTTCCAATCGAAAAGTTTCACCAAGATTGTGGTCTGTGAGCCAAGCAATTACGCAACGGGTTCCGTTACCGCAGGCTTTAGCCTTTGAACCGTCGGCATTCCATATTTCTATGCGAAAGTCAGCTTCTTTTTTGCTAGGTGGATGGATAGCCATAATTTGATCAAAATGTGTTCGGGAATCTGCTGCTAAGGCAAGAATTGCCTGTGTTGTGAGTGCACATGTGCTGTCACGCATATCAGCAACAATGATTTGATTTCCAAGACCGTTCATTTTACTGAATGGTGTTTTCATAAAACTTCTCTATTTTTAGTGATTGCACACAAAAGATATATGACTGAAAATCTTATAAATTTCCAGTATTTAATGAATATAAAATTGAGTGAAAAATTATTTATCATCCAAAATAGATAAATTTCACTGTTTTTTTTATTTGTTAATTTATCTTTATAAAATGCTATATAACAGATGTTCATCCATTTCTTTGAGTGAGCTTATTTATTGTCGTGGGAGAGAGTATTGATATGTCATTTTCAAAAATTTCGTTTTTCGTTGCATTATCAACTGTAACACTTTTAGGAGGATGTTTTACATCACGATTTGACAGTAATGATAGTAACAACGAATTAGAAGTTTTTTATCCACTTCAACAAATACCAACATTTGAAGTGATATCTAATTCTTCGTCCTCTTATTCGTCAGCACCTGAAGCAGCAGATGATTCAATATATGAGAAAGGGGATTCCCAGAGTGATGGACGGATGGCTAGTCTCGAATTACCAGGCAATGCTATTGATTTGTCTCCTGCAAGTATTGCTGGGGTGTGGAGTCTTTCTGTTGGTGGTAAAGTTTGCCGAATTGCAACCCCACAAACAAAATTTGGTCAAGGGTTTCGTGCTGGTCCTTTACACTGTCCAGGAATCGTTTCTCAGGTAAATTCGTGGGCCGTTAAAGGAAAAAGATTGTATTTCTATAATAAGGTAGGACGTGTTATTATCGCTCTTTATTCTTCCAATGTTGATCGTTTTGAAGGACGTACACTTGATGATCATCCAGTTGTTTTAAGCCGTTAGATCGTTTTTAGCCGTTTATGAAAAAATAAAGGATATGTGCACAGGTTCGTGAAGAAAGCTTGTACTTTTTATTCAAAACGGATTGAAAAAAGGTTGTTTGGATGATTTTGGTGTCAACGCGCTATAAAGAGCTGGTGTCCAAAGGAGAAGTCAGTTTTGATCCAGCTCAATTGGCTTTAACAGAGCATTTTGATCATTTATTACAGGATATTGTGAAACAAAATGTTTCTCGTCCGTGGACATTTTGGCATCTCTTTAAGAAAAAAAAGCAAACTCTTTCTCGTCTTTCAAGACAAGATGATAATTCTTTTCAGGGGTTGTATATTTATGGCAACGTAGGAAGAGGCAAAACCATGCTGATGGATTTGTTCTTTTCTTGTTTGCCACAAGAGCGCAAGAAACGTGCTCATTTTAATGATTTCATGGCTGATGTGCATGAACGTATTAATATTTATCGTCAAGCATTAAAAGATGCAAAAACTAGACAAAATAACCCTATTTTAGCTGTTGCTGAAGATCTTGCACGAGAAGCGCAGGTGCTTTGTTTTGATGAATTTAGCGTAACAGATATTGCAGATGCCATGGTGTTGGGACGCCTTATCTCTGCTTTGTTTGATCAAGGGGTTTTCTTTGTTGCGACTTCAAATGTTGCCCCCGATAATCTTTATTATAACGGTTTAAACCGAGAGCTCTTTTTGCCATTTATCCAAGTTTTGAAAGCATATGTTCGCGTTATTAATCTTGATGCAAAAACAGATTATCGTCTTGAAAAATCAAATCTACAACAGGTGTATATAACGCCATTGGGACCGGAAGCAAACGAATATATGGATCAGGCGTGGGCGCTGGTGCTGCAAGGACACAAGGAAACATCGGATGAACTTTCTATAAAAGGACGCCTTGTTCATGTTCCGCGCTCTGGAGTGGGGTGCGCACGCTTTGATTATCAAGATTTGTGTGCAAAGCCTTTGGCTGCGGCTGAATATTTAGTCTTGGGGGAGCGTTACCATACAATTTTTGTTGATAATGTGCCTGTGATGGATGATATGTGTCGCAATGAGACAAAACGATTTATTTTACTTATTGATATTCTTTATGAACGCCACATAAGATTATTTATGTCAGCGGCAGCAGGGTTTGAGGATTTATATAAGGGGCGTGCACAGACTACAGAAACATTTGAGTTTCAGAGAACACAATCGCGTCTTTTTGAAATGCAAAGCCAAGATTATTTGAAATTTTGGGCAGAACGTTTTCTTTTTAAAGGGAAAAATGATCATCGCTTTACCTTTACGTAAACTGTAAAAACGGCAACTCTTTGAATTTAAAAGAAGTGTAATAATTCTGTTGTATTTTTTTAAAATTCACTTTATCGATACAACGTGGTAGTTTTCTAATAGCCGTTTCTTTGGAGGATTTTTGCTTCTATAAGGAGATAAGTTTGATGAATTTCATATCTTTCTCCTTTTGATAATAAGGTTGAAAATAGGGCTGAGGTCAAAGAAAATATTCAGTATATCGGTGCTTATTAAGTGCGCGCCGAGTTATCTAAAGTTAGGAAGAAATAAAATGGCACGAAAGAAAATAGCTCTCATTGGTTCGGGTATGATTGGGGGTACTTTAGCACATATCATTGGGCTTAAAGAACTTGGTGATGTTGTCTTATTTGATATTGCAGAAGGTATGCCACAAGGTAAGGCTCTAGATATCGCCGAATCTTCACCTGTTGAAGGTTTTGATATCAATCTAAAAGGTGCTAATGCTTATGAGGCAATTGAAGGTGCCGATGTTGTTATTGTAACAGCAGGCGTTGCGCGAAAACCTGGTATGAGCCGTGATGACCTTTTGGGCATTAATTTAAAAGTGATGGAGCAGGTTGGTACTGGAATTAAAAAATACGCATCTTCAGCATTCGTTATTTGTATTACAAACCCTCTTGATGCAATGGTATGGGCATTGCAGAAATTTTCAGGCCTTCCAACAAAAAAAGTGGTTGGTATGGCGGGTGTTCTTGATTCGGCACGTTTTCGTCATTTCTTATCTGAGGAATTTAAGGTCTCGGTTAAAGATGTGACAGCGTTCGTTTTAGGAGGGCACGGTGATTCAATGGTACCTTTGGTGCGTTATTCAACGGTTGGTGGTATTTCTTTGCCTGATCTTGTAAAAATGGGCTGGACGACGCAGGAAAAGGTAGATCAAATTATTCAGCGTACCCGTGATGGTGGTGCAGAAATTATTAGTTTGTTAAAAACAGGATCTGCTTTTTATGCACCAGCAGCTTCTGCTGTTTCTATGGCTGAAGCCTATTTGAAGGATACTAAGCGTGTTCTTCCTGTCGCAGCCTATCTTTCAGGTGAATATGGAGTTAAGGATACCTATGTTGGTGTTCCCGTCGTGCTTGGTGCTGGTGGCGTTGAGCGCGTCATTGAAATCGATCTTGATAAAGAGGAAAGAGCGGCTTTTGAGAAATCAGTGAATGCAGTGCAAAAACTTTGTGAAGCTTGTATCACTATTGCACCTAGTCTCAAATAATTAAGCAAGATTCTATTCATTAAAACAGAATATTTAAAATATTAAGAAGACTTGAAGATTAATAAAGTGATCCGTAAAAGAAAAGGACAAATGCATGAATATCCATGAATATCAGGCCAAACGTCTGCTTCATGAATATGGAGCGCCAATCGCAAATGGTGTTGCTGTTTATTCTGTAGAGCAGGCTGAAAAATGGGCAAAAAAATTGCCTGGACCGCTCTATGTGGTTAAAAGCCAGATTCACGCTGGTGGTCGTGGGAAGGGTAAATTTAAAGAACTTGGTCCTGATTCAAAAGGTGGTGTTCGGCTTGCAAAATCCGTTGAAGAAGTTGTTGCGCATGTAACAGAAATGCTTGGTAAGACTTTGGTAACCAAACAAACTGGTCCAGAGGGTAAGCAGGTCAATCGTCTTTACATTGAAGATGGTGCTGATATAGAGCGAGAGCTTTATCTTTCACTTTTGGTTGACCGTAGTGTTGGTCGGGTGGCTTTTGTTGTTTCAACGGAAGGGGGAATGGATATTGAAACGGTTGCTGAAGAGACACCAGAGAAAATATTAACCCTTCCCATTGACCCTGCGCAAGGGGTTACATCTGCCGATTGTGCAAGACTTTGTGATGCGTTGAAATTGCATGATAGTGCACGGGAAGATGGTGAAAAACTTTTCCCAATTCTGTATAAAGCGTTTTGTGAAAAAGATATGAGCCTTCTTGAAATCAATCCACTTATTGTGATGAAGGATGGTCGTTTGCGGGTTCTTGATGCAAAGGTTTCTTTTGACAATAATGCCTTGTTCCGTCATCCAGATATTTTAGAATTACGTGATCTTTCAGAAGAAGATCCAAAAGAAATCGAAGCATCAAAGCATGATCTTGCTTATGTTGCTCTTGAGGGTACAATTGGTTGTATGGTCAATGGCGCAGGTCTCGCTATGGCAACAATGGATATTATCAAACTCTACGGGGCTGAGCCTGCAAATTTTCTTGATGTTGGTGGTGGTGCTTCAAAAGAGAAAGTAACAGCTGCTTTTAAAATTATTACTGCTGATCCGAATGTTAAAGGCATTTTGGTTAATATTTTTGGTGGCATTATGCGTTGCGATATCATTGCTGAAGGTGTTGTCGCTGCTGTTAGGGAAGTTGGTTTAAAAGTTCCCTTGGTTGTTCGTCTTGAAGGTACGAATGTTGAGCAAGGTAAAGCAATTATCAGTGAGAGTGGTTTGAATGTTATTTCTGCTGATGATTTAGATGATGCTGCTCAGAAAATCATTGCAGCAGTGAAAGGAGCTTAAGCCATGTCAATTCTTATTCATCAAGATACAAAAGTTCTGGTCCAAGGACTTACAGGGAAAACAGGAACTTTTCATACAGAACAGGCATTGGCTTATCATGGTACGAAAATGGTTGGTGGTATTCATCCCAAAAAAGGGGGTGAAGTATGGAAGGGGTCAAAAGGTGAATCTCTTCCTATTTTTGCCAGTGTTGCTGAGGCAAAAGAAAAAACAGGCGCAGATGCTTCTGTTATTTATGTGCCTCCTGCAGGAGCCGCAGATGCTATTATAGAGGCCATTGAAGCGGAAATCGGTTTAATTGTTTGTATTACAGAAGGTATACCGGTTATGGATATGGTTAGGGTTAAGGATAAATTAGAGCGGTCAAAATCCCGCTTAATTGGTCCTAATTGTCCTGGTATTCTTACTCCCCATGAATGTAAGATCGGTATTATGCCCGGTTCTATTTTTAGAAAAGGTTCTGTTGGCGTTGTTTCGCGGTCAGGAACCTTAACTTATGAAGCTGTGTTTCAAACGAGCCAAGAAGGCTTGGGGCAGACAACCGCTATTGGTATTGGTGGTGATCCGGTTAAGGGTACGGAATTTGTTGATGTGTTGGAAATGTTTTTGGCTGATGATGAAACCGAGTCTATAGTCATGATCGGTGAAATTGGTGGCTCCGCTGAGGAAGAAGCAGCACAATTTCTTAAAGATGAAGCAAAAAGAGGACGCAAAAAGCCGATGGCTGGTTTTATTGCTGGTCGTACAGCTCCTCCGGGACGTACAATGGGTCATGCCGGTGCCGTTATTTCTGGTGGTAAAGGTGGGGCAGAAGATAAAATCGCTGCAATGGAATCGGCAGGGATTCGTGTTTCTCCTTCACCATCACAGATAGGTAAAACCTTGATGGCCCTTTTGAAGGGGTAAAAGAAAACTTTATCTGGATAAGGGGCTATCCTTATTCAGGTTCAGGTAAAACATTTACTATAAAAATAAAAACTTTTTTGCAATTTTCCGGCTTTTATTTGCTTTCTAAGTTCTTAAAAGTCGAGAGAATATATAAGGAGACGGAATAAATGTTCCGGAGAAGTATATGGCAAGGCAAGACGAGATAAATAGTCTTTTTGCACAAACCTCGTTTCTGTATGGTGGAAATGCGGATTATATAGATCAGCTTTATGCCGAATATGAAAAAGATCCCGCCAGTGTAGATTCACAGTGGCGTGCTTTTTTTGAAACCCTTCAAGATAACAAAGAAGATGTCCTTAAAAATGCTAAAGGTGCAACGTGGCAACGTGAACACTGGCCATTAAAGGCAAATGGGGAATTGGTTTCTGCTCTCGATGGAGATTGGCCTGTTCTTGAAAAACATCTTGGTGATAAGATAAAGGAAAAAATAACCACCCAAGCTGCACAAGAGGGGAAAGTTTCTAGCGAACAAGATATTATTCAGGCAACACGTGATTCTGTTCATGCGCTTATGATGATTCGTGCTTTTCGAGCACGGGGGCACCTTCGTGCGCGGCTTGATCCTCTTCAATTGGCAGAAAAGCTGGAAGATTACAAAGAACTCTCTCCGGAAGCTTACGGTTTTACCCCTGCTGATTATGAGCGTCCCATCTTTATTGATAATGTTTTAGGGTTGGAATACGCAACTATTCCTCAGATGCTTGAAATTCTCAATCGTACCTATTGTTCAACAATCGGTGTAGAGTATATGCATATTTCTGATCCTGCTCAAAAAGCATGGCTTCAAGAGCGTATTGAAGGACCAGATAATCGAATTTCTTTCACAAAGGAAGGCAAGAGAGCTATCCTTCATAAGCTTATTGAAGCGGAGGGCTTTGAACAATTTTTAGATACAAAATATAAAGGAACAAAGCGTTTTGGCATTGATGGTGGTGAAGCACTGATTCCTGCTCTTGAACAGATTATGAGATGTGGTAGTGTTTTGGGAATACAGGAAGTTGTTTTAGGAATGGCTCATCGTGGTCGCTTAAATGTTCTTTCACAAGTTCTCGCTAAGCCGCATCGGGCTATTTTTCATGAGTTCAAAGGGGGGTCTTATAAGCCTGATGATGTAGAGGGATCCGGTGATGTAAAATATCATTTGGGAACTTCAGCTGATCTTGAGTTTGATGGTAAAAAACTCCATTTATCGCTCTTAGCTAATCCCTCCCACCTTGAGATTGTTGATCCAGTTGTTATTGGAAAGACACGTGCTAAACAGGATCAACTTATAGGGCCTACGCGCACTGATGTTATTTCATTAAGTGAACGTTCAAAAGTTTTACCCCTGCTTATTCACGGTGATGCTGCTTTTGCAGGACAAGGTGTTATTCAAGAAACTTTTGGTCTTTCAGGTCTAAAAGGTTACCGTGTTGCAGGCTCACTTCATGTCATTATCAATAATCAGATTGGATTTACAACTGATCCGCGCTTTTCGCGCTCTTCGCCTTATCCGTCTGATGTGGCAAAAATGATCGATGCGCCAATTTTTCATGTGAATGGTGATAATCCTGAAGCTGTTGTTTTTGTTGCAAAAGTAGCAACAGAATTTCGCCAGATTTTCCATAAGCCAGTGGTAATTGATATGTTCTGTTATCGCCGTTATGGACATAATGAAGGCGATGAGCCTTCTTTTACACAGCCGCTTATGTATAAGGCTATCCGTAATCACAAAACGACTCTTCAGCTTTATGGTGACCAGTTGGTTGCAGAAGGGGTGATTTCTTTAGAAGAGATTGAGCAGCAAAAAAAATTGTGGCGTGATAAGCTGGAGGCTGAGTTTGAAGCAAGTACTTCTTATAAACCTAATAAAGCTGACTGGCTTGATGGAAGCTGGACAGGTCTTAAAGTTGCCAGCAATGCCGATGAACAACGTTCTGGAACCACAGGTGTTGAACTAAAAACTTTAAAGGAAATCGGCCAAAAACTTGTTGCAATTCCATCAGATTTTCATGTTCATAAAACTATTCAGCGTTTTTTGAATAACCGGGCTAAAATGTTTGAAACCGGTGAAGGAATTGATTGGGCAACAGCTGAAGCTTTAGCTTTTGGTTCGCTCTGTTTAGAAGGGTCACCAATTCGCCTTTCTGGTGAAGATGTTGAACGCGGAACTTTTTCACAACGTCATTCGGTTCTTTATGATCAAGAGAATGAATCTCGTTATATCCCTTTGAATCATTTGCAGAAGGGGCAGGCGCTCTATGAAGTTGTCAATTCTATGCTTTCTGAAGAAGCCGTGCTTGGTTTTGAATATGGATATTCGCTTGCTGAACCACGTGGCTTAACGCTTTGGGAAGCGCAATTTGGTGATTTCTCCAATGGTGCACAGGTCATTTTTGACCAATTTATTTCCTCAGCTGAGCGTAAGTGGCTTCGTATGTCTGGTCTTGTATGCTTGTTACCTCACGGTTTTGAGGGGCAAGGACCTGAGCATTCTTCGGCACGTATAGAACGTTTCCTTCAACTTTGTGCGGAAGATAATATGCAGGTTGCTAATTGTACAACACCTGCAAATTATTTTCATATTTTGCGTCGGCAAATTAAACGTGATTTTCGTAAACCATTAATTTTGATGACACCAAAATCCCTTTTACGTCATAAGCGGGCCGTTTCTTTCCTGAATGAAATGGGACCAGAGACGCGGTTTCATCGTTTATTGCTTGATGATGCGGAATATCTCAAAAATTCTCTGATTAAATTGCAAAAAGATAACAAAATTCGCCGCATTATTCTTTGTACAGGTAAGGTTTATTACGATCTTTATGAAGAGCGTGAAAAGAGGGGAATTGATGATGTTTATTTATTGCGTGTTGAGCAGCTTTATCCTTTTCCTGCAAAAGCTTTGGTAGATGTTTTATCTCGCTTCTTACAGGCAGAGGTTATTTGGTGCCAGGAAGAACCAAAAAACATGGGGGCTTGGTCGTTTATTGAACCTTATTTGGAATGGGTTTTGACTCACATTAGTGCCCAATATTCACGTGCACGCTATGCTGGGCGTCCTGCGAGTGCATCACCGGCCACTGGGTTGATGGTGAAACACCTTGAACAACTTTCCGCGTTTCTTGAAGACGCGTTAGGTGCTTAATTTAATTACTCTGATGTATGGAAAAATATTATGACTACTGAAATCCGTGTTCCTACTTTGGGCGAATCAGTTACCGAAGCAACAGTTGGTAAATGGTTTAAAAAGCTTGGTGAAGCTGTGGCTGTAGATGAACCCTTGGTTGAATTAGAAACCGATAAGGTGACCGTTGAGGTTCCTTCGCCTGTTTCGGGAAGATTATCTGAAGTTATTGCAAAGGAAGGCGATACGGTTGAAGTGAAAGCTCTGTTAGGTTTGGTTGAAGCTGGAGCTGCTGGTGTTTCCCAATCATTTTCACCTTCTGCTACACCTGTGCCGGAAATGTCATCTGAACTAAAGCAGCCTTCTTCAAGCAGTACAATGCCTCCTGCTCCTTCAGCCGCAAAATTGATGGCTGAAAATAATATCGCAAAAAGTGATCTTTCAGGTTCTGGAAAACGTGGACAAATTCTCAAAGAAGATGTTCTTGGTGTCTTAGCACAAGGAATAAAAACGCCACCTCCTGTTGCTCCTACAGTTAGCTCTGTACCTAGCTCTTCAGTAGCTCCTGTTCAAGATACGCGTGAGGAGCGGGTTCGTATGACAAAATTGCGTCAAACGATTGCTCGCCGCCTTAAAGATGCACAGAATACAGCGGCAATGTTAACCACATTTAATGAGGTTGATATGTCCGCGGTAATGGATTTGCGCAAGCGTTATAAGGATATTTTTGAAAAAAAACATGGTGTTAAACTTGGTTTTATGGGATTTTTTACCAAAGCTGTTTGCCATGCCTTAAAAGAACTTCCTGCTGTTAATGCAGAAATTGATGGAACAGATATTGTTTACAAAAACTATGTCAATGCCGGAATTGCTGTTGGAACGGATAAAGGACTTGTCGTTCCGGTGGTTCGTGATGCGGATCAGATGTCACTGGCAGAGATTGAAAAAGAAATTGGCCGTTTAGGTCGTCTTGCTCGTGATGGGAAATTAGCAGTTTCTGATATGCAGGGGGGAACTTTTACCATTACCAATGGGGGGGTTTATGGGTCATTAATGTCAACGCCGATTTTAAATGCACCACAGTCTGGTATCTTGGGAATGCACGCAATTAAAGAACGCGCAGTGGTCGTTGGGGGACAAATTGTCATTCGTCCCATGATGTATCTGGCACTTTCTTATGATCATCGTATCGTAGATGGGCAAGAAGCTGTGACTTTCCTTGTACGTGTGAAGGAAAGTTTGGAAGATCCGGAACGCCTTGTTCTTGATTTGTAAAAGTACAGTTTTCAGGATGAAAGGAAAAACGGATGTCTTATGATGTGGTGGTGATCGGGGCTGGTCCAGGAGGATATGTAGCAGCAATCAAAGCAGCGCAATTGGGGCTTAAAACAGCGATTATTGAAAAGCGTACAACACTAGGTGGTACATGTCTTAATGTTGGCTGCATTCCTTCAAAGGCATTATTACATGCTTCGGAAGTCTTTGCTGAAACGCAACATGGTTTTGAAACGCTTGGTATTTCTATTGCAAAATCTAAGCTTAATCTTGAGCAGATGATGGCGCATAAAAAAGCTGTTGTAACAGCCAATACCAGTGGTGTTTCTTTTTTGATGAAAAAAAATAAAGTTGACACTTTTTTTGGCACAGCAAAAATTTTAGGCGCAGGTCAAATTGAAGTTGTCGCTAGGGATGGTCGCCAACAGACGATTGCAACAAAAAATATTATTATTGCTACAGGTTCAGAGAGTTCAAGCATTCCTGGTGTGAATGTTGAAATTGATGAAAAGGTTATTGTATCTTCTACTGGAGCACTTGCTCTTGAAAAAGTACCAACGCGCATGATTGTCGTTGGGGCTGGTGTTATTGGTTCAGAGCTTGGTTCGGTTTGGAGCCGCTTGGGTGCTAAAGTTACCATTATTGAATATCTTAATAAAGTTTTAGGAGCGATGGATGGTGAAGTTTCACGGCAGTTCCAAAAAATAATGGAAAAACAGGGGATTGAATATAAGACTGGTGCAAAAGTAACAGCTATTACGCAATCTGGTTCAATGGCTCAGGTGACTTTTGAGGCTGTTAAAGGCGGTGCATCTGAAACTTTAGAGGCTGATGTTGTGCTCATTGCTACTGGACGTTCTCCGTACACGGAAGGTCTCGGTTTGGTTGAAGCGGGTATCCAGTTAGATGAGCGCGGCTTTATTGCCATTGATGCGCAGTGGCAAACCAGTATTCCAGGAATTTATGCGATTGGTGATGTCGTTAAAGGACCAATGTTAGCGCATAAAGCAGAAGAAGAAGGCGTGGCTGTAGCAGAAATTTTGGCTGGTCAAAAAGGACATGTTAATTTTGATGTCATTCCTAGCGTTGTTTATACACAGCCGGAAATTGCCAGTGTAGGAAAAACAGAAGAAGAACTGAAAGCTGCCGGAATTGATTATAATGTTGGAAAGTTTCCTTTCATGGCTAACGGTCGTGCACGTGCAATGCAAAGGAGTGATGGGTTTGTTAAAATACTTGCCGATAAAAAGACAGATCGGGTTTTGGGCGGGCATATTCTCGGATTTGGCGCTGGTGAAATGATTCATGAAATTGCAGTTTTAATGGAATTTGGTGGTTCATCAGAAGATCTGGGGCGTTGTTGTCATGCGCATCCTACTTTATCAGAAGCCGTGCGGGAAGCAGCTTTGGCGACATTTGCTAAACCACTTCATATCTAGGAAAGCTTTTTTAAAGGGTCCCCTAATACTTCTTGAAGAAGAGTGGGAATGCATTTTATTTTTGCACTTGATGGATTGCTTATTAAAAAACCACTCTTAAGAAAGAGTGGTTTTTTTGTATCTCTCATTGTTACATAAAAATAAATTTAAAATTGTAATTTTTTCTCTTCTTGATTTTCTCTTATCCAAGTGGAAAGCCCCATATGATCAAGATGTTTAAGAAAAGGACGCGCTGGTAATTCTTCTATATTAACCATGGTTTTAATATTCCATTCGCCGGTGGCAATGAGAATGGCAGCAGCGGCGGCTGGTACACCAGCTGTATAGGAAATACCTTGTGAACCAGTTTCGTTAAAAGCTTGTTTGTGATCGGCTATATTATAGATAAAAATTTCTCTCGGGTTTCCATCTTTTTCGCCTTTAATAAGATCTCCAATACAAGTTTTTCCTGTATAGTCGGGTGCTAAAGAAGCCGGATCGGGCAAGACAGCTTTCACAACTTTTAGGGGTACGACTTCTTGACCTTCTGCCGTTTTAATAGGTTGTTCGGATAAGAGTCCAAGATTTTTTAGAACCGTAAAAACAGTGATATAACGTTCACCAAATCCCATCCAGAAACGGACATTTTCTACATTGAGATTTTTAGATAATGAATGAATTTCATCATGTCCTGTCATATAAGCTTTTTGTTTTCCAACAACGGGAAGATCCCATTCATGGCTGACTTCAAACATTTTATTGGAAACCCATTTTTTATTTTGCCATGACCATACTTGGCCTGTAAATTCTCGAAAGTTAATTTCTGGATCAAAATTTGTGGCAAACCAGCGGCCATGATTTCCGGCATTAATATCAATAATATCAATATCGGTGATCGTATCAAAATAATTATCGCGCGCTAACGCTGCATAAGCATTCACAACGCCTGGGTCAAAACCTGCTCCTAAAATGGCAGTTATACCAGCTTCTTCACATTCTTGACGTCGGGGCCATTCATAATTGCCATACCAAGGAGGTGTTTCACAAATTTTTAATGGGTCTTCGTGAATTGCGGTATCGATATAAGCGCATTTGGTTTCAATACAAGCTGAAAGAACAGACATATTAAGAAAAGCGGAGCCAACATTGATAACAATTTTGCATTTGATCTTTTGGATAAGCTTTACAGTTTCTTCCACATTCATTGCATCGAGTGTATAGCTCTTAAGAATGCCTTCTACTTTCATAGCTTTTTTGTCTTTAATGGATGCGATAATTGCTTCACATTTTTTGAGTGTTCGTGAAGCAATATGGATCTCACCGAGAATATCATTGTTCTGGGCGCACTTATGTGCAACAACTTGTGCAACACCTCCAGCACCGATAATGAGAACATTTTTCTTCATTTCGAGGGTATCTCCTTATTAATATTGTCGCATGATGTTTTTTCGTATGCCATTTGGTTAAGACAAACTCTTTTGATAGTCATTATAGCTGAATTGACGCTGAATTTTTAAGGTTCCATCATATTCTTTGATGACAATGGCAGGCATTGCAACGCCATTAAACCAATTCTTCTTAACCATTGTATAACCTGCGGCATCTTGAAAAGATAGCCTATCACCTATTTTAAGAGGTTCAGGGAACCGAAATGTCCCAAAAATATCACCAGCAAGACAGGATTTTCCACAGATCATAATTTCATGAGGACCTTGATTAGGTTCTAATTTGGCATTTTCGCGATAAATTAAAAGATCAAGCATATGAGCTTCAATTGAGCTATCAACAACGGCAAGGTTTTTTTCATTATATAATGTATCAAGAACACTTACTTCCAGTGTTGTGCTTTTGGTAATAGCGGCTTCTCCTGGTTCCAGAAAAATGGTGACACCGTGGGTTTGAGAAAACTTTTTTAAGCGTTCTGAAAAAGCTTCTAGAGGATAATTTTCAGCGGTAAAATGAATGCCACCACCAAGGCTTATCCAATCAACCGCGGCGAAAAGTTCTGCAAATTTTTCTTCCATGTGATCAAGCATTTGGTTAAAAAGATTAAAATCAGCATTTTCACAATTATTATGAATCATTAAGCCGTTGATGAGGGGTAAAACTTCTTTAATCGCACTTTGATCGATTTCACCCAAGCGGCTAAAAGGGCGGGAGGGATTAGCAAGATCAAAATTGGATGCGCTGATTCCTGGATTTAACCTTAAGCCTCGTTGAATGGTCTTTGTAGCGTTAGCAAAACGTTGAAGCTGTTGGATGGAATTAAAGATGATTTTATCTGCATAGCCACAGGCTTCATCAATTTCATGATCTGCCCAAGCCACCGAATAGGCATGGGTTTCTTTGCCAAATTTTTCTCTTCCTAAACGCAATTCATAAAGCGAGGATGATGTGGTTCCATCCATATACTCAGACATTAAATCAAAAAGACTCCATGTGGCAAAGCATTTCAAAGCAAGTAAAATTTTTGCTCCCGACATTTCTCGTAAGCGCGTGATGGTTTCCATATTCCTTATGAGTTTAGATTTATCGATAAGATAATAGGGAGTTTTAATCATTGTTTATTCATTCTTTTTTGAAGGATCTTATTCTTGAGATCAACGTTTAGTACATGGAGTAGCAGAATGTCTCAAGCGAAAAAGAATTATCAATAGAGAATCTGTTTTCGTTTCGTGATGGAGATATTATCTGTAATCCAATTTTGGGTCAGTTGTCGTGAGATTTATATTATGCCTATGATGAAAAGTTTGTATTATGCTTTGATTATCACGTTTATCGGAAGTGTTTTGATAATAATAACAAATATTACTGGTTCTGCGCAAAAAAATAATACTGAAGTGAAGGAATTTCGCCAATCTTCAGTTGAGGAGGATTGGAGCCCTTTGGTTGTTACAGGACGAAAAGAACTTAATGGTTTCAAAGGTTATCGTCATTATCGGCGTGGTTATCGTAAATACAATGATAATTGGTGGTATCCTGAAGAGGCATTCGTTTCATTTTCACGTTTAGACGAAAAACATGTGCCATTAAAAGCAGCCTCAACTTCTCTACAGAAAAAAGAGCCATGGATGCTTAAAGAACATATTGAATCTTGTCGTGCGCGTTATCGTTCTTACAATAAAAATGATAATAGTTATCAACCTTTTCATGGACCTCGTAAACAGTGCCTTTCTCGCTTTTTAAAAGGATAGAAAATGTTAAAGATGAAAAATTTTAAGACATTTTGCGCGTTGAAAAGCTTTTTTTTGAAAATTTTAAATGCTTTTAAGCTTTATTAAATCTTACTATTGTAAGTGCAGAATGGGGTGGTAGCAATAAACTTTCATTTTGTCGATGACAAAATGTTTGGGACAGAATGGAGCTTAAAGAATGACAACACGGGAAGCAATGTTGGTATTGCTCGTTTTGCTTCCCTTTGGTGGAAGCGCCATTATTGGCTTTTTTCGTTCGACAGCAAAAAATAATGAAGCGTGGTTTGCTGGGATTGTCGCGCTTATCAGTCTTCTTTTTACGATAATGCTGTATCCGGCAGTTCGCGGAAACTGCATGGTGCGTTTAGATATTTCTTGGCTTCCAGAATGGGGCGTTGATTTGATCCTCCGTATAGATGGTTTGTCGTGGCTTTTTTGCTTGCTTATTACAGGAATTGGGCTGCTTGTTGTCATTTATTCACGTTATTATATGGATCCAGCGGATTCTGTGCCGCGGTTTTTTTCTTTTTTTCTAGCCTTTATGGGATCCATGATGGGAATAGTCTTATCAGGCAATCTCGTCTTTTTGGTTATTTTCTGGGAACTTACTAGTATTTTTTCTTTTTTGTTGATCGGCTATTGGTACCATAATGCAAGTGCGCGTGAGGGGGCGCGTATGGCTTTGACAATCACAGGTTTTGGCGGTTTTGCCCTTTTTATTGGGGTTTTGTTGATTGGGTATATTGTTGGCAGTTTTGATTTGGATAAGGTGCTGCAGTCTGGAGATATGATCCGGTCAAGTTCTCTTTATAATCCTATCCTTATTTGTATTTTATTGGGAGGGTTAACAAAAAGTGCACAGTTTCCTTTTCATTTTTGGTTGCCTAATGCGATGGCTGCTCCAACGCCCGTATCGTCTTATTTGCATTCGGCAACAATGGTAAAAGCGGGATTATTTTTGTTCGTTCGTTTATGGCCGGTCCTCTCTGGAACGGAATCTTGGTTTTGGCTGGTTGGTTTTTCAGGACTCTCGACACTGCTGCTTGGTGCCTATTTTTCCATGTTTCAGCAAGATTTGAAAGGACTGCTTGCTTACTCAACCATTAGTCATCTTGGATTAATTACCACGCTTTTAAGTCTTGATAGCCCACTTGCATGTGTTGCAGCGATCTTCCATATGGCCAATCACGCTACTTTTAAAGCTTCCTTATTTATGGCAGCCGGTATTATTGATCATGAAACGGGAACACGTGATATGCGTAAACTGACAGGGCTTTATCGCTCTATGCCTATTACTGCGACTTTGGCTTTGGTAGCAAGTGCAGCGATGGCTGGAGTTCCTTTGTTGAATGGTTTTTTATCGAAAGAGATGTTTTTTGCTGAAGCGGTTGAAACGCATATGGAATCATGGCTCGATTGGATTGCGCCCTATGTGGCAACACTGGCTAGTCTGTTTAGCGTGACCTATTCTATACGTTTTATTCATGGCGTTTTTTTAGGACCAAAACCGGTCAATTTACCAAAAACCCCCCATGAACCACCGCATTTCATGCGTTTACCAATGGAACTTCTGGTGTTTATTTGTTTGGCAGTTGGTATTTTTCCTAATTTAACTATAGGACCTATTTTAGATAATGCGGTCGTGTCTGTTTTAGGACCAATGACAACCCCTTATAGTTTGGCTGTTTGGCATGGGTTTAATACTCCATTAGTGATGAGTTTGGTGGCTTTACTAGGAGGCGGATTGCTCTATGTTGTTGGTCATCGTTATTTTTTATCCTGTGATGATGGAGCTCCTTTTTTTCGTCATTTGAAAGGAACGCGTATTTTTGAACGTATGCTTGTGATTATTTCTTGGAAATGGGCACGTGCGGTGGAGGCTGTTTTGTCAACACGCCGATTGCAGATACAGTTGCACTGGATTTTTTGGGTGTGTTTTGCATTTGTTGGTCTTTTACTTTGGTGCGATGGTTTCATTGTAGCTGGGGCATTACCACTTGTTCCACTTGATATCCCGTTTCTTGCTCTTTGGTTAGTGGGCGGATTATGTGCACTTTTAGTTGCTTGGCAAGCAAAGTTTCACCGTCTTGCATCACTCATGCTGTTGGGGGGAGCCGGTTTGATGACTTGTGCAACCTTTTTATGGCTTTCTGCACCTGATTTAGCAATAACACAATTGGTTGTTGAAGTTGTAACAGTTGTCTTATTATTGCTTGGTTTACGGTGGTTGCCTAAACGTTTGCATAATCCTACTCCAACGTCTGTTGGTTTTGGGGTACGCTTGCGTCGTATCCGTGATTTCATCATAGCCCTTGTGGGAGGTGCTGGTGTAGCATGGCTCTCTTTTGTAATGATGACACGCCCTCAAGGTACAACGATTTCTGATTTTTTTCTCACCAAGGCTTACTCTGAGGCTGGTGGTCGCAATGTTGTGAATGTGTTGTTGGTTGATTTTCGTGGTTTTGATACCATGGGAGAAATTGTCGTTTTGGGTATTGTTTCCCTCACTGTGTTTGCCCTTTTACGACGCTTTCGTCCTGCTCCTGAAAGTATTGATGCGCCTTTTCAACAACGTATTCAGAAAGCCTTTGATATGGCACAACCTCATCGAAACGTGGGGGATACAATGTTGAATTATCTCACTGTGCCTGCTGTTATTATGGGGTGGCTCTTTCCCATTATTATCACTTTTGCCATTTATTTATTCATGCGAGGGCATGATCTGCCAGGAGGCGGATTTGTCGGTGGTATTACTTTGGCGATAGGATTTATTTTACAATATCTTGCACGCGATATCCGGTGGGTGGAAACGCATTTGAGAGTTTTACCTTTGCGTTGGATAGGCTTTGGCTTATTGTTGTCAGTAGGAACGGGGATGGGCTCTTGGTTTTTTGGATATCCTTTTTTAACATCCTTCTTTCGATATATTCATCTTCCGTTAATTGGGAAAATTCCTATGGCATCTGCTTTTTTGTTTGATTTTGGTGTGCTTTCTCTTGTGTTAGGAGCAACTGTGCTCATTTTAATTGCACTTGCACACCAGTCAATTCGGAGTTACCGAATCGGTAATAAACCTGTTTTTAAAGAGAAGGAAAATTAATGGAAATTGTTCTTTCTTTGGGTATCGGTGTGCTTGTCGGATCAGGCGTTTGGCTTATTTTACGTCCACGCACTTTTCAAGTTATTCTTGGTTTGTCTTTGATATCCTATGGTGTTAATCTTTTCATGTTTTCAATGAGTAGACCGCGTAGTAATGCTGCGCCAATTGTTGATCCTACTACTACTATTAATCCAGCTAATTATGTCGATCCTTTGCCACAAGCCTTGGTTTTAACTGCGATTGTGATTGGTTTTGCAACAACAGCTTTATTTTTAGTTATTCTTCTGGTTTCACGCGGCTTAACGGGTTCAGATCACGTTGACGGACGTGAGGTGCAATAATGGAAGTAGGAGCGCGCCATCTCCTTATTTTGCCTATTCTTTTGCCATTAAGCACTGGAGCTGTTCTGCTTTTCTATGATGAACGGCGTCCAAAACTTAAATCATTGATTAGTCTTTTTTCTGCGGGATTGTCGGTCGTTATTGCTGTTTTATTGATTATGCGTACTCTTGAAATAGCGCCGGCTGCAGATATTTATCGACTTGGCAATTGGCCCTCTTCCTTCGGGATTGTTTTAGTCCTTGATCGCTTAAGTGCTATGATGCTTTTACTTTCAAGCTTGTTGGTGACTAGTGCGCTGATTTTTGCGCGGGCTCATTGGTATAAAGCTGGTTCTCATTTTCAGTCATTGATGCAGTTTTTTATGGTGGGGATAAATGGTGCTTTTTTGACCGGTGATTTATTTAATTTATTTGTGTTTTTTGAAGTGATGTTAACCGCTTCCTATGGACTTGCTTTGCATGGTTCTGGTCAGACACGTGTGCGTGCAGGGTTGCATTACGTCGTGGTTAATCTTGTTGCTTCATTATTTTTTTTGATTGGTACAGCACTCATTTATGGAGTCGCTGGTACTCTTAATATGGCCGATTTGGCTGTTAAAATAAAATATATATCTTCTACAGATATTGTTTTGTTCGAAATGGGTCTTGCACTTTTAGGTATTACTTTTTTGCTTAAGGCGGGCATATGGCCACTTAATTTTTGGTTGGTGCCGACTTACAGTGCAGCTGTGGCGCCCGTGGGGGCTTCTTTTGCACTTTTGAGCAAGGTGGGTGTTTATATTATTTTACGTTTAACGCTGCTATGGTTTGGTCCTGAAAATGAACATTTTAACCATTTTGGTCATACTGTTTTATTTTATGGTGGGCTAGCCACTATGATTTTTGGGTTTATTGGGGTGTTGGCGAGCCAAGTTTTGGTGCGTTTGGCAGCTTATAGCGTTCTTGTCTCTTCTGGTACATTGTTAACCGCGATCGGGATCGGTAATACAGAACTGACAGCAGGTGCACTTTTTTATATTGTTTCCTCAACTTTAGCACTTGGCGCTTTTTTCCTTTTGGTAGAGTTGGTTGAACGCTGTCAAGATGTGGCTGCTAATGTTCTGGCTGTCACAATGGAGGTGTATGGCGATGATGAAGAGGAGGAAGAAGATGAAGTCGGCACTTATTTTCCAGTAACCTTGGCAATTCTTGGAGCTTGTTTTGGTATATGTGCTATTTTGATTATTGGATTACCACCTTTTTCTGGTTTTGTTGCTAAATTTATGATGTTCATGGCAGCTTTAAACCATAGTAGAGAGGATCTTTCTGCCTCTCTTCCGGTGTACCATGATTGGCTTTTTGTAGTTTTTGTCACCCTCTCTGGTTTTGCGGCTTTGATTGCACTGACACGAACGGGTATCCGAACTTTTTGGGTTTCTCTTGAAGGCCGCGTTCCCCGTGTACAAGTGATAGAATTCGCGCCTATTGCCGTTCTCCTTGCTTTGTGTTTTCTTATAACAATTGTAGCTGGTCCTGTTAGTCATTATATGTCTGAAACTGCTAAGACTTTATATAATCCTCAGAATTATATTGGGAGCGTTTTAACGGATGTTCCTCCCGAAAATAGGGAGATGAATAAATGAATCGTTTTTGTCCTTCTCCTTTTTTAAGTGGTGTTATTGTCCTTATGTGGCTTATTTTAAATGGTTTTAGTTTAGGGCAATTGCTTTTAGGGATTATAACAGCTTTGTTTTGTGGTCGGATGATAAGGCTTCTTGAGCCGGAGAGAGCTGCTATTAAAAGCTGTAGTGCGGTTTTTCGCCTTGTTTGTCGGGTATTGATAGATTCTATATCTTCAAATTTTTCGGTGGCCTGGTTTGTTTTAACTAAAAGATCTCGAAAACAGAAATCTGGTTTTATTGTAGTGCCTCTTTTACTCCACAATCGCACTGCTTTGGCTATTTTAGCATGTATCCTTTCGGCAACTCCGGGAACTGCTTGGGTCGCCTACAACAGCAAAAAGAGTGAGCTTTTGCTTCATGTCTTAAATTTAAAAAATGGATATGATTATAAACAGTTGATAAAGCAACGCTATGAGCAATTGCTTTTGGAGATTTTCTCATGAGTATGGTGATTCTTTATTGGGGGCTTTTTCTCTCGCAGTTTTTTTTAAGTATAGCGATGATCCTCGCATTGTTTCGATTGATCCGTGGTCCACGGGCACAGGATCGGATTGTTGCTCTTGATGCTCTTTATGCAACCACTATTCTTTTGTTTCTTACATTCGATATCCGGTCAGGGACAACCATTTACTTCGTAGCAGCTCTCATTATTGGGTTGTTGGGCCCTATCTCAAGTATCGCTTTGGCGAAATTTCTTATGCGGGGGGAGATTATTGAATGAAAGATGATGTGTCGCTTGTGGTTGCTATTGCTATTACGGTCTTCTTAATATTAGGGTCTGGATTGACACTGATCGGGACGATAGGCTTAGTGCGTTTTTCCAGTTTTTATGAACGTTTGCATATGCTTTCAGTATGTACGAGTTGGGGCGTTGGTAGCATTCTCATCGCTTCATTTCTTTATTCAATATTTGTGGACCATTATTTTGTTTTTCATGAAGTGTTGCTGATGTTTTTTTTGTTTTTAACAGCACCGGTAGCTTCCATGTTGCTCTCACATACAGCGGCTTATCGACATCATTCAGAAGATCAGTCAGAAAAACCGCTGGCTCTTTTACTCCATCAGACAGAAGAAAAATTATCCATGTCAGAAGGAATATCAAGCGATGAGAGCCAAAACGGTTTTTGAAATGTAATAGCTTTATTTTACTCTGTGCTTTTTTCTTCTACACAGTGGATGGGCTTTTCTTCTTTTGGATCATTAATGAGATCGTAAAGTATGACTTCATTTTTAGTTGTCCACCAAATATATTGGCCTCCCACATATTTTCCTCCAGAAGCGGCAATCACATTAGAACCAATGATGCGCTTACCTTTTTTCCATTTTAAATCAACGAGCGCAATATTGCCAGCATTATGATAGGTCGCTTCAACATGCTCGTTGCTTGTTCCCATATCGCATTGATAGGAAATAGTTTGAGTTGTTGGTTCTGGATCGTCTGGTACCTCAATGACTAAAGAGCCTGCAAAAGCACTTATTGAGCTAAACAGCGACAAACTTAAAACGACTAAAAACCGTAAATTAAAAAAAGTTTTTTTCATAATATTTCCTGAGCTATTTAGAATAATAATATTGATTCATCCTTACAGAGGATGGGTTTTTTTTCTTCTGGATCATTAACAAGGTCATAAAGCGTGACTTCTTTGTTATTTTCCCACCAGATATACTGAGCTCCTGCATATTTTGCTCCTGTGGCGGCGATAACATTGGAAGCAATGACGCGATCACCTTTCCATTTGAAATCAACCAACGAAATATCGCTAGCATTAAGATAGATTGCTTCAACGCGTTCTTTACCTGTTCCAGTATCGCACTGATAGGCAATGGTCTCTGTTTTTGGTTCTGGACTATCTGGTACCTCAATGATTAAAGAACCAGCTAAGGTATTGTTTGAGTTGAAGAGTGATAAACTTAAAGCGGCGAAAAATCCTAAAATGTGTAAAGTTTTTTTCATAATGCTTTCCTATATTGCGCATCAACGAATAATTTGACTGATACGATGGTGTCTACGGCAGGATTCGAACCTGCGACCCCAGGATTCATACCACTTCGATTTTCACCGCCAGCTTTACAGACTGTTTGTGGTCTGGACTGTCTCTTCACCTTGAAGCTTACGCTCTTTAGGTGCTGCCCGTTCAGTCTCTACACCTTCCTCCCTTTTGAAAAGAGGCTTGGCTCGGGATTGGCATATAGTTTCCCATGAAGCTTTCCCCGAATTTGAGCAGATCCACTTTGAGGATTTCTCCTTAAGGCGCCCAATTCCTTTTAGGAATCCTGTGCTCTATCCTACTGAGCTACGCAGACATCATCATACTCATTCCTTTAATAGAAGTATAAAAACGAATCAATTATATTCAATATGAATTAACGAATTTCTGCTAATTTTTGTTCCAGAAAAGTCAAAACTGCGTCTGGAGAGACATTTTTTGCAATAAATGATTGGCCAAGTCCATGTGTTAAGATAAAGGTCAAATTGTTTTGCGAAACTTTTTTATCTTGAGCAATAAGAGTCATCAGTGTTTCAGCATCTGGTAACTTGCCTGGGATATCCTTGAGCTGTGTAGGCAATCCTATAGCTTTAAGATGTGCTTCAATGCGCTGTATAAGTGTGGGGGGTATTAAATTTAGGTGAGCAGAAAATTGATGCGCTAGAATCATCCCAATTGCTACAGCTTCGCCGTGGATTAAACGGTTCGAGTCATAAGTGGTTGCTGTTTCAAGCATGTGTCCAAATGTATGACCAAGATTTAAGAGTGCACGTTCTCCTGTTTCGTGTTCATCGCGTGTTACAATGTTAGCTTTAAATTGGCATGAGCGGACAATGGCTTCTGTTCGTATTGGCCCATTAGAAAAAATTTTTTGCCCGTTTTTTTCAAGCCATTCAAAGAAATCAGGCTGGTTAATGAGACCATATTTTACCATTTCCGCGTAGCCAGCGCGAAATTCGCGCGGTGGTAGAGTATCAAGAAGACACGTATCAGAAATGACGCATTGCGGTTGATAAAAAGCACCAATAAGATTTTTACCATATTGGCTATTGATGCCAGTTTTTCCACCAACAGAGGAATCAATTTGTGCAAGAAGCGTTGTGGGTACCTGAATGAAGTTCATACCGCGGCGGATAATACTGGCAGCAAAACCTCCTAAATCACCAATGACACCACCACCAAAGGCAATAACACAATCACCTCTTTCTAGTCGCGCTGCAAGAATTTTATCGATTACAGTTTGTAGGGTTGAAAATGATTTTGATTGCTCCCCCGCCTCTACAACAATTGGAACAGTATGGATTTTGTTTTTTGTTAACTCTGCCTGCAATGTATCCAAATGGAGAGATGCAACATTTGTATCTGTAACAATTGCCAAACGCGTCTGATGAAAATCTTTTTGGTTAAGAGAATGTTTAATCTGTGAAGCAGCTTGCGTAATCAGACCCGGACCAATGATGATATCGTAACAGTGTTTGTCCAGTTTAACAGTGATGGTTTTGGTTTGCATGCTGGTTGTCCCCATTGTTAATTTCTGTGTATAGGTAATGCTGTACAGATCGTATAACATTTTGTGCTACGGTATGGCGGCTTTCTTTATGACTGTTAATTGTTAAGTTTGCCTTTGCATAGATAGGATAGCGCTGTTCCATGAGTTGTTGCATGGTTTCTTTTGGGTTTTCTGTTAGAAGGAGGGGGCGTGTTGGGTGCTTTGAGACACGTTTCATGAGGATATCAAGATCAACTTTAAGCCATATGGATATCCCATTTTTATAAATGGCTTGTCGGATATTTTCATTTATATAGGCACCACCGCCCGTTGCTAAAACAAGGGGCCTTTTTTTCATGAGGTTTAGAATAATACGCTGTTCAAGGGCACGAAATTCTGATTCACCATAAACCTCAAAGAGTTCCGTGATGGTCATTTGCGCAGCTTTTTCAATTTCTTGGTCAGAATCATAAAAGGGTAAATGGAGCATGGTGGCGACGCGTTTGCCTATCACTGATTTGCCTGCTCCCATAAGACCGACAAGGACAAGTGCTCGTTTATCAAGAGACGATAAGAGCTGATTCTTTATTTGTGTTATTGGGATATGTTTTGGTCGATTACTTTTCATAGTTTTATTTCGGCATTTATCTGCTTTAAAGTCAATTCCTGTTAATCTTTGTAAGGCATAATACGAGATAGAATATTTTGGGGTAGGTTATTATCATATGCCAACATTGACGAGACTTGTGGTGATTCTTTTCATTTTGCTTTCTGTTTTTTTTATTATAATGGGCGCTCTTGTCGTCTGGGTTGAACCAGTAACTGTGGATATGTATATCGATGTTCCCTTGGATTCATGGAATCTTTCTGCGGAAGCAAATCAATGAAAAGTGATGCTGTGATAGATCGTTTTCTTGAAATGATGAGTGCAGAGCGAGGCGCTTCTGCTCATACGCTTGCAGCTTATCAACATGATTTACAGTGGGCGCAAGACGAATTGTCTTCACACTCTGTTTCGCTTTTTTCAGCACAAAAAGAAGATTTAATTGGTCTTTTGTCGCTTATGCATACTTTGGGTTTTGCAGCATCTTCGCAAGCCCGTCGTTTATCAACTTTGCGTCAGTTTTATCAATTTCTTTATGCAGAAGGATTGAGAGGAGATGATCCCTCTCATGATATTGATGCACCTCGTCAGGGGCGCCCTTTGCCCAAAATTATGAGTGAGGATGCGGTGACAAAATTGCTTGATTTTGCGGAATTAGAAGTAAATCAAGCAGATTATGGGTCCAAAGATTATTTTCGTGCATTGCGTCTTCAGCTATTGATTGAAATGCTGTATGCAACAGGCCTACGTATCAGTGAGTTGGTGAGTTTGCCGGTTCAGTCTGTCCGAGAGAAGGAGTACAGCATTTTAGTTCGTGGTAAGGGAAAAAAAGAACGAATGGTGCTCTTATCAAAAAAAGCATGCCAAGTTCTTTCGCAGTGGTTAAACTTGCGTGATCAGGGAAAAAATGCTGCAAGTCCTTATCTTTTTCCTGCGCATTCAGAGACAGGATATATTGCTCGACAAGTCGTTGCACGGGAGTTGAAAAATCTCGCCAGAAGAGCAGGAATAAAAAGTGATAGCTTTTCTCCCCATGTGTTGCGCCACGCTTTTGCTAGTCATCTTTTGCAAAATGGTGCTGATTTGCGTGCTGTGCAACATTTGTTAGGTCATTCTGATATTGCTACCACTCAGATTTACACACATGTGTTGGAAGCAGGACTTTATCGTTTAGTTAATGAACATCATCCACTTGCCGATGAGCTGAAGACTAGGTAAAGAGAAGAAGATGTTTTTGAAAAATACTTTATAAAGCGAATTATAAGTGTATAACTTACACCAAATAAGTTGGGTGCAATGTATAATTATCTTGATTTTGAAAAACCGGTTGCTGATCTCGATGGGAAAATTCTCGAATTAAAAAAGATTTCTGAGGAAGAAGGCAGTCTTGATATGAGCGATGAGATTGCGCGTCTTGAAGCACGATCGCAAACGGCATTGCGCGATATTTATAAAAAATTATCACCGTGGCAAAAAACACAAGTGGCACGCCATCCCGATCGTCCCCATTTTATGGATTATTCTGCGCGATTATTGACTGATGTTACACCTTTGGCAGGAGACCGAAAGTTCGCTGAAGATGAGGCTATTCAAGCGGGATTCGCACGCTTTAAAGGTGAAGCAGTTGCTTACATAGGTCAGGAGAAAGGTCACGATACGCAAACACGGTTGCGCTATAATTTTGGTTCTGCACGTCCAGAAGGGTATCGTAAAGCTGTACGTATCATGGAAATGGCTGATCGTTTCGGTTTGCCACTCCTCACTTTTGTCGATACGGCAGGCGCTTATCCTGGTGTGAGTGCTGAAGAACGGGGGCAAGCAGAAGCAATTGCACAGTCAACAGCGGCAACTTTGCGCTTAAAAGTTCCTGTTGTTTCGGTTGTTATTGGAGAAGGGGGGTCAGGGGGAGCAATAGCAATTGCTGCAGCCAACAAAGTTTATATGTTGGAGCACGCGATTTACTCTGTTATTTCACCAGAAGGGGCAGCTTCTATTTTATGGCGTGATCCAGCTCGCGCAAAAGATGCTGCAATGAATATGCGTATTACTGCACAAGATCTGTATCGGTTAAAGATTATTGATGGCATTATTCCGGAGCCTTTAGGGGGAGCACATCGAGGCAAAGAAGCTGCGATTGAGGAAACAGGCAATATTATCTCTGCTGCTTTGGAAGATATGGTTGGTAAAGATGGTGAAGTTCTTAAACAAGAACGTTGGGAAAAATATCTTCAAATTGGTCGGTCTCTAACATAAGTCATTTTTTGTGAGGGGATGGATTGGAGTTTTATTTGATGACATTCAACAGATTCCTTGGGGCATGTGTTTTGTTTGCAATGGGAATATTGGCGGCATGTGAGGGAAGATTGCCAGCTTCTATTCGTGCTAAAGTTGAGCAGCCGTTGCCAAAAGAAATCCAAAATAGAATGGCTTTGTACAATATCGATCCGTATGCACCTATTATGATGCGGTTTTTTAAGCAAGAAAATGTTGCTGAAATTTGGAAGCAATCTCGTTCAGGGACTTTTATGCTGGTGGCCCGCTATGGAATTTGCAAATGGTCGGGCCAGCTTGGACCTAAATATAAGGAAGGGGACTTTCAGACACCAGAAGGTTTTTATACTATTAGTGCCAACCAAATGAATCCTTATTCAAAATATTATCTTTCCTTTAATATAGGTTTTCCAAATCTTTACGATCAGGCAAATGGTCGCACAGGACAGTATCTTATGGTTCACGGTTCTTGCTTTTCCGCAGGATGTTATTCCATGAGTGATAAAAATATGGCACAGATTTATGCTTTTGCACGGGACGCTTTTAAAGGTGGACAGAGAGAGTTTCAGTTGCATGCTTTTCCTTTCCGCATGAGCGATGCAAATATGGAGCGTCATCGTACCAGTCCACATTATCAATTTTGGGTAATGCTTAAAGAAGGTTATGATTTTTTTGAGGAAAATCGTATACCGCCAACGGTTGATGTTTATGAAAAACGTTACGTTTTCAATCATAGCGTTGATAAGAATGCTCGTGTTTTAACACCTTGAGCGTCATCTTATCGTAAAATGGAACTCCGTTCTATCAAACTTACGTAAATATTCTCATTTCTGATTACATCTACTGTTGATTTCCTGCTTCTTCGAGGCTGGTTTCACCAAAGTCACAAGACATTGGCCAGAGCCTTCCTCTCCACAGGCTGA